>CALRVO020000041.1:0-13523 GCA_943371595.1 Sphingomonas paucimobilis | reverse complement strand
CGCTGCCGGCCCCGACGCCTGGGACTGCTCGGGCCTCACGATGGGCGCCTGGGCCGCGGTCGGGACGTCGCTGCCGCACTACTCGGTGGCGCAGTACGAGCAGTCGACCCCGATCAGCGCCGGCGACCTGCAGCCCGGAGACCTGGTCTTCTGGAGCGACGGGGGGCCCTCGGGGATCTACCACGTCGCGCTCTACGCCGGCGACGGGATGATCATCCACGCCCCCCGCACCGGCCGCCCGGTCGTCGAGGAGTCGCTCTACTACTGGATCACGCCGTCCTTCTACGCCCGTCCCTGACCTGCCCCGGTCGGCTGCGCGGGAGCCGGCCGCTCGCTAGCGTGACGTCATGGCGACCGACACCGTGCTCCCCGCCTCCGAGGGCACCCCGAGCAACACCTCCGGCAACACCTCCAGCGACACCAGCGGCTACGTCCAGCCCGTCGTCGACGTCCCGTCGTTGACGACGCTGCTCGACGGCCCCTACGCCGAGGTCCGCAGGACGGTGCGCGAGCAGCTGGTCGCGCACGCGCAGGTGCTGATCGACGCCGAGGAGATGTCGCGCGCCGACTTCCGCGACCGGGTCCGCGACGTGGTGCTCGAGATGGCCGGCACGGGCCAGACCGCCATGGGCTTCCCGACCCAGTACGGCGGGGGCGGCGACATCGGGGCGAGCCTGGCGGCCTTCGAGACCGTCGCCCTGGGCGACCTGAGCGTGCTGGTCAAGGTCGGCGTCCAGTTCGGGCTCTTCGGGGGTGCCGTGCTGCAGCTCGGAACCGAGCGGCACCACGAGGCCTACCTCGCCGACATCGTGAGCGGCCGGCTGCTGGGCTGCTTCGCGATGACCGAGACGGGGCACGGGTCCAACGTCCAGGCGCTCGGGACCGTGGCGTCCTACGACCTGGCCACGCAGGAGTTCGTGGTCACCTCCACGCGACCCGACGCGTGGAAGGACTACATCGGCAACGCTGCGGCCCACGGCGAGATGGCGGTCGTCTTCGCGCAGCTGGTCGTCGGCGGGGAGTCCAAGGGAGTGCACGCCCTCCTGGTGCCGATCCGGGTCGACGGCGAGCCCGCGCCCGGCGTACGCATCGAGGACGACGGGCTCAAGATGGGCCTCAACGGGGTCGACAACGGGCGGCTGTGGTTCGACGGGGTGCGGGTGCCGCGTGAGGCGCTGCTCAACCGGTTCGCCGACGTGACGCCCGAGGGGCTCTACGTCAGCGACATCGACAACCCCGACAAGCGGTTCTTCACGATGCTCGGCACCCTGGTGCAGGGGCGGGTGTGCGTCGGCGGCGCCGGCATCAACGCGTCCAAGGTCGCGATCACCATCGCGACCAAGTACGCCCTCAAGCGTCGCCAGTTCGAGGCCACCGACGACACCGAGGAGGAGCTGCTCCTCGACTACGGCCTGCACCAGCGCCGGCTCCTCCCGCTGCTCGCACGCACCTACGCGCTGCACTTCGCCCAGGAGGTCGTCGCCGGTCAGGTCCACGACGTCTTCTCCGGCACGCTGGACCCCGACGCCGACCCCGACCTGGCCCGTCGCGAGCTCGAGTCGCGCGCCGCCGGGACCAAGGCCCTCGGCACCTGGCACGCCACCCGCACCATCCAGGAGTGCCGCGAGGCGTGCGGTGGCGCGGGCTACCTCGCCGAGAACCGGTTCGCCGCGCTCAAGGCCGACACCGACGTCTTCACGACGTTCGAGGGCGACAACCACGTGCTGCTGCAGCTGGTCGCCAAGGGCCTGCTCACGGCGTACTCCAGCGAGTTCGAGGAGATGGACCAGTTCGGGATGGTCCGGTTCGTCGCCGGACTGGCCGTCGAGACCGTCATCGAGAAGACCAGCGTGCACAAGCTGCTCGAGCGCCTCAAGGACGTGCTGCCCGGCGGTGACGACCGCTGGGACCAGGAGGCGGGGCTGCTCGACCCCGACTACCAGCTGGCGATGTACCGCTTCCGTGAGGAGCACACCATCTCCGGCGTCGCGCGACGCCTCAAGCGCGGCATCGACCAGGGGATGAACCCCGGTGAGGTCTTCTCCCGCGTGCAGGACCACGTCATCGCCGCCGCCCGCGCCCACATGGAACGGCTGGTGCTCGAGGCGTTCGTCGCGAAGGTCCGCGCGATGCCCGACGGCGACAACAGGGTCGCGCTCGGCCTGCTCTGCGACCTGCACGCACTCAGCGGGATCGAGGCAGACCGGGCATGGTTCATGGAGCACGGGCGGCTCACCGCCCAGCGCAGCAAGACGATCAGCCGCGAGATCGGCGACCTGTGCCGCAAGGTCCGTCCCCTGGCCGACGACCTGGTCGACGGCCTCGGCGTGCCCACGGCGCTGCTGCGCTCGCCCGAGCTCGTCGGGTGAGCGGCGTGGGCTCCCGCGAGAGGCGGGCCGGAGCGTGAAGGTGCCCGGACTCGGCGGCTGGAGCGACGACCCGCTGTGGGCCACGGTCTACGACTGGTCGGTCGAGCACCCGCGGGCCGGCGGCCTGCTGTGGCGCGTCGGCATCCAGAGCGACCTGCAACGCCTGTACGCCGCCACCGACGAGATCGGCCGGCTGCCGGCGGGCTCGCGGGTGCTCGACGTGCCCTGCGGTGGCGGGGTCGCGCTGCGCGGGCTGCGACCGGGCCAGGGCGTCGACTACGTCGCCGCCGACATCGCGCAGACGATGCTCGACCGCACGATGGCCAACGCCCGCGACCGCGGCGTCGCCGACCAGGTCGTGCCGCAGGTCGCCGACGTGGGCGAGCTGCCCCACGACGACGGCTCCTTCGACCTCGTCGTGTCGTTCACCGGCCTGCACTGCTTCCCCGACCCGGCCCGGGCCGTCGTCGAGATGGTGCGTGTGCTGCGCCCCGGTGGCGTGATCACCGGCAGCACCCTGCTCAACGACTCCGGCCTGCGACACGAGCCGATGCGCCGCGTTGGCCGACTCGCGGGCCTCCTGGGCCCCGGCTGCACCGGGCCCGAGCTGTTGCACTGGCTGGCCGCGCGCGGCGTACCGGACGCGACGCTGGAGCGGTCGGGCGCGATGGCCTACTTCCGGGGCGTCCGGTCCTGACCCTCAGCGGGCCGCGACCGTCGTCGTGAGGGCGGACGGCGGCGAGACCAGGTAGCGGTTGCGGGCGACGACCCGGAACCGGTAGCGGCCGGCCTGCAGGGCGAAGGAGTAGGAGCGGGTCCGGGCGCCGAGCTGCTTGGACCGGAGGGTGCGCACGGTGCGACCCCCGGCGCCGATCTTGCTGGCGACGACCTGGTAGCCGGTGACGGGCCCGGCCCCGGCGATCGCCGGCGCGGTCCAGCGGACCCTGGCGGTGAGGGGCTTGCCCCGTGCCCCGCTGGCCGCCTTGACGGCCCGTGGTGCCGAGGGGGCTCCGCCGACCAGCACGTCGACCGTGCGGGCCGGCGCCACGCCCTGGTCGGCGGTCATCTGCGGCGTCAGCGTCACCCGGTAGCTCCCCGGGGGCACGCGCAGGAACGGGAGGCTGCCGCGCAGGGCGTAGGGCAGGGTGCCGGTGAACGCGTAGCGGCTGTTGCCTCCGCTGATGCGCCAGCCGACGCCCACGGCGTTGCCCGGGTTGGCGGCGGGCGTCCACGTCAGGTCGACCCGGTCGCGCCCGGTGACCTTGGCCTGCAGGGTCGGCGCGGCCGTCGGCGCATAGCGGGGCACCGCGAAGGAGGCGGCCGTCGGAGCGCTCGCGCCCGCGGCGCCGAGGGCCACGACGACGGGTCGCAGCCGCTGCCCGCCGGGTACGCCGCGCACCGTCAGCGACGTCGTCGTGCCGCCCACCTCCACCGGGCCGCCGGGGACCCCGGTGATGCGGTAGCCGGTCACCCCGGTCGCCGGCGCCGGCGCCGTCCAGCGCAGGACCGCCGTACCGCGGTCGAAGGTGGCGTCGAGGGAGGTCGGAGCGCCGGGGGCCGGGGCGGTGGCCGCGTCGCAGCCGGACACCTCGAGCCGGTAGGTGCCGATGCTGCCGTAGTCGGAGTAGCCGGTCGTGGCCGTGCCGCTGCCGACCCCGTCGACCCGCACGTAGTAGGTACCGGCCGGGGCGGGCACGGTCACCGCCGCGTCGGTACCGCCGGGGAGACGGGGTGCGAAGCCGCCGGGGCTGATGACGAAGGCCGCCGGGTCGCCCGAGCCGAGGACCCGGCCGGAGGCGTCGAGCACCGAGGCCTGCAGGTCGAGCGGGCTGCCAAGACCGGCGGTGGTGGCGCGGACGGCGAGGTCGGCCGTGCACGGGTGGCTGACCTCCCACACGTCGACGTCGGTGCGACTCGTGATGAGCGCGTCGACGTCGTACGACGAGCGCGCGCCGAGCGTGGTGGCGGCCGCGACGGTGCCGCCGGCGTCGTCGTAGCGCCGCGGCAGGCCGTGGTCGACGAAGCGCGCGAAGTCGTCCTCGCGGTTGGTCGCGCCGTCGTAGTCGCCGTTGCTGAACTGCTGGATCGGACCGAGACCGGCCCCCATGACCGGGGTCCAGAGCACGGGCGAGGTAGGACCCTGGCCGTCGTAGTACTCGTCAGCACCCTTGCCGTCGTGGGAGAGCCCGAGGGTGTGGCCGACCTCGTGGGCCGCGGCCTGGGCGGTGCTCGTCGGGTTGGCCTGGCCCCCGAAGACCCAGGCGGTCGCGGAGTAGCCGGGCACGGCCTCGACCTGGTCGAAGTAGCCGAGCCGGGCCACGCCGCCGCACCCGCTGCAGATCCTCGGACGCACAGCGGGGTCGGCCGAGAACGCGACCCGGACGCCGTAGGTGGGGTCCAGCGGGTCGTCGCGGGTGTAGACCGACGGACCCTGCTCCTCGGTGGTCACGTCGACGTCGAAGGCCGCGAACTTCTGCGACACCATCTGCCAGACCTGCTGGATCCGCTCCCGCTCACCGTCGCTGAGCGCCGGGTCGGAATTCTCCGAGTAACCGGTGTAGCTGCCGTCGGGCTGGGCGCCGGGCCCGACGCCGTCCGGGTCGTTCCAGTAGGTGCCGCTCAGGGACACCCCGTCGAAGTCGAGGAAGATCGTGCGCTCCGAACCCGGGTCGCTGTGCAGGCTGAACGTCTGGTCCAGCGGGACCAGTGGCGCGCGGTCGGCGCTCGACGGGCCCGCGCCACGCGCGGCCGTCCGCGGCGCCGGGTCGGGTGCGAGCCGGGCGAGGGGCGGGTCGACGACGTGCCCGGCACCAGGCGCAGCAGGCTCCTGCGTCGTCGGGGCGACCCGCGTCGGCTGCGCGGGAGCAGCCTGCGTCGACGTCGGCACGAGGACGAGCAGGGTCGCGGCGGCGACGGCGGTGACCCGAGGGAGCGGCATCCGGGCAGTCTCGTCGGGCCCGCACCGGCGTGCAGCCGAACCGGCTTATCCGTGGGATTGGTCTCGTGACGCTCCGTCACCACACGGGATCGAGGAGGTCGCGCCAGCAACCGTCACGACACCACGCCTCCGCAGCAGCAGCCGGGTCCCCACGTCGGTTGCGGGAAGGGGTCTCGTGACGATTCGTCACCCCACGTTGGTCGAGGAGGTTGCGCTAGCGACCGTCACGAGACCACGCCTCCGCAGCAGCAGCCTCGGTCCCCACATCGGTTGCGGGAAGGGGTCTCGTGACGATTCGTCACCCCACGTTGGTCGAGGAGGTTGCGCTAGCAACCGTCACGAGACCACGCCTCCGCAGCAGCAGCCTCGGTCCCCACGTCGGTTGCGGGAAGGGGTCTCGTGACGGCCGCGGGCGGCCTCCTCGACCTCCGTGGGTCCGGTCATGAGGGGTGGGGCGTTCGGAGTCGACCAACGCAAGCAGCAGCAAGGCGCCCCGGCCACAGCTCAGGCCGACCACAGGGCGCACGGAGCCGTAGGCCTGACCCAGCGGATCGGCGGCCGCTACCCAGACCGGCGGCAGCCGCTACCAGGCATGGGCGGCCAGCGAGACGCGGGAAGGTCGGAGGCGACCTTCGTGCGCACCTCGCAGGCGCCCCGGCCACAGCTCAGGCCGACCACAGGGCGCACGGAGCCGTAGGCCTGACCCAGCGGATCGGCGGCCGCTACCCAGACCGGCGGTAGCCGCTACCAGGCATGGGCGGCCAGCGAGACGCGGGAAGGCCGGAGGCGACCCTCAAGCGTGGTGGTAGCCCTCGGTCTTGGCGCGCTCGAAGGAGGCGAGCACCTCGGCCTCGGCCTCGGTGCGGCCGACCCAGTCAGCACCCTCGACGGACTTGCCGGGCTCCAGGTCCTTGTAGACCTCGAAGAAGTGCTGGATCTCGAGGCGGTCGAACTTCGGGACGTGGTTGATGTCGCGGATGTGCTCCTGGCGCGGGTCGGTCGACGGGACGCAGAGGACCTTGTCGTCACCGCCGGCCTCGTCGGTCATCCGGAACATGCCGATGGCGCGGCACTTGATCAGGCAGCCCGGGAAGGTGGGCGCCTGCAGCAGCACCAGCGCGTCGAGCGGGTCGCCGTCGAGACCGAGGGTGTTCTCGATGTAGCCGTAGTCGGCGGGGTACTGCGTGGAGGTGAAGAGCATCCGGTCCAGGCGCATCCGACCGGTCTCGTGATCGACCTCGTACTTGTTGCGCTCGCCCTTGGGGATCTCCACCAGTACGTCGAACTCCAGCACGTGCATCCTCCGGTCGGTCTGCCATCCAGTGGCGAATCAGGGGCGGCGACCAGGGAGGGCCTCCGCGCGACGGCTCCCAGTGTCCCGCACAATGTCCGTGTCCGTGCACGTGGGGCAGCAGGCGAGGAGCAGCGAGGCGAAGGAGCGCGGGTGGCCCGCAACGAGAGCAGCCGTGGTGGCGACCGGTCCGCGGTCCGCAGCACCCTGGTCCTCGTGCTCCTGCTGGCCCTGGTGGCGGGTGGGTTCGCGGTGTGGCGCTACGACCTCGTCGACCGGCTGCGCGACGGCTCCGAGCCGTCGGCGTCGCCCCTGACCGACCCGGCGGGGGTCGCCCCGCCGGCGGGGGTCGAGCTGCCCGAGGTGGCCGCGCCGCCCGCGGTGGCCCCGGTCTCGGCGGCGACGCGCGACGTCGACCCGGCCGCCGTACGACGGGCCCTGCAGCGCTACTTGCGCGACCGGCGCCTGGGGCCGCACGTGCTGGCCGAGGTCGCGCCCCTGGCCGGGGGCCCCGCGACGTTCGTGCGTGGTGACGGTCCCGACACCGCGATCCCGGCGTCGACGACCAAGGTCGTCACGGGCGCGGCGGCCCTGCTGGCGCTGGGCCCCGACCACGTCTTCACCACCGAGGTGCGCCGCCAGGGCCGGACGGTGACGCTGGTGGGTGGCGGCGACCCCTACCTGGAGCGCGGTCCGCTCGACGAGGGCCAGCCGTGGCCCTACCCGGCGCGCGCCGACCTCGAGACCCTCGCCGACGAGACCGCGACCGCCCTCACCGACGCCGGCGTGCGCCGGGTGCGGCTGGCCTACGACGACACGTTGTTCACCGGACCCCAGGTCAACGACACCTGGGAGGACGACTACGTCTCCTCCGGCGAGGTCAGCCCCACCTCCGCGCTCTGGGTCGACCAGGGACGGGTCCCCGGCAGCCTCGCCCGGCAGTCGGACCCCGCGGCCGAGGCGGCCCGGGCGTTCGCGTCCGCGCTCGGCGACGCCGGCATCACCGTCCGGGGCGCGGTCGTGCCCGGGCGGGCCCCGGGGTCCGCGCCGATCGCCGCGGTCGACAGCGCGCCCCTCGCCCAGGTCGTCCAGCGCCTGCTCGACGTCAGCGACAACGACGCCGCCGAGGTGCTGCTGCGCCACGTCGGGGTCGCCACGTCGGGTGAGGGGTCGATCGACGCCGGGGTCGCCGGCGTACGACGCCTGCTCCGCGGGGCGGGCGTGCCCCTGGGCGACACGGTCCTGCGCGACGGCAGCGGCCTGTCGCGCGACAACCGGGCCGACCCGTCGGTGCTCGTCGCGGTGCTGCGGCTCGCGGCGTCGGACGACCGGCCCGGGCTGCGCTCGGTGGTCACGGGCCTCCCGGTCGCGGGCTTCACCGGCTCCCTCACCGACCGGATGGACCAGGGGCCGCCGGCGGGGCGGGGTCGCGTGCGGGCCAAGACGGGCACCCTGAGCAACGTCACGGCGCTGGCCGGCCTGGCCACCGACCTCGACGGCAACGTCCTGGTCTTCGTGCTGATGGCCGACCGGGTCCCCGACCTCAACGGCGTCATCGCTCGGGTCGTCCTCGACGACGCCGCCGCCTCCCTGGGAGCCTGCGCCTGCAGCAGGTGAGGGTTGTTACCCAATGCTGGTGCTCTCGTGGACCGGACGTGCCCCGGACGTGGCGTGCTGCTCCTTAGGTTCGTCACACCAGCCCGAACGGCACCGCGCATCTGGGGGGATCGCGGAACGTCTGGGCTGCGATCGGAAAACACGTGATGGCCCGCTCGGCCGCTTCTGGGAGGGAGCACGGCCTCGAGCGGGTCCTCACGTCTTTTTGGCCCGGGCCACGACGGCCCCGGCCACGGTGTGGCGCACGCGCTGCGGCGCCCGCGCACCACGCCCCCGGTAGGTTCGCCCCATGACCCCGCCCGAGCCCCACGACCTCGCCCACCAGGCTGACCGGGCCGACGAGATGGTCGACTGGGACCTCGCCGTGAGGATCGCCTCGCGCCTCGCCGGCCAGGGGCCGCAGGTCTCGCCGGCCGTGGCCGCGGCCGCCGTGGCCGAGCTGCGGTCCGGCGCCGAGCGCTCGACCGCGCTGGTGCGCGACTTCACCGGCCTGGTCGCCGCCGACCACACCGCGCCCGTCCTGGTCGTCGACCGGCCCGGGTGGATCCAGGCCAACGCCGACGCCTTCCGCCACCTGGTGTCCCCGCTGGTCGACCAGATCACCACCCACGCCAAGAAGCCCCCGACCGGCCTGGCCCTCGCGGTCGGCTCGCGCGTCACCGGTGTCGAGGTCGGCGGGCTGCTCGGCTTCCTGGCCGGCAAGGTGCTCGGCCAGTTCGACCCCTTCCACGCCCCCGACGGCCGGCTGCTGCTGGTCGCCCCCAACATCGTCCACGTCGAGCGCGAGCTCGGTGCCGACCCCAGCGACTTCCGGCTGTGGGTGTGCCTGCACGAGGAGACCCACCGGGTGCAGTTCACCGCGGTGCCGTGGATGCGCGACCACCTTTTCTCCGAGGTCCAGGCGCTCTCGGCCACGGTCAGTCCCTCGGGCTTCGAGGAGGTCCTCGAGCGCGTGACCGAAGGTCTCAAGGGCGGCATCGGCAAGGGCGGGATCGTCGAGCTGCTCAGCACCCCGGAGCAGAAGGAGATCCTCGACCGCGTCACCGGCATGATGTCGCTGCTCGAGGGCCACGCCGACGTCGTGATGGACGGCGTCGGGCCGAGCGTCATCCCCTCGGTCGACAAGATCCGCCGCAGCTTCACCGAGCGCCGCAAGGGTGTCGGCGCGCTCGACCGGCTGCTGCGCCGGCTGCTCGGCCTCGACGCCAAGATGGCGCAGTACCGCGACGGCGCCCACTTCGTCCGCACCGTGGTCGACAAGGTCGGCATGACCGAGTTCAACGTGGTCTGGGAGCGCGCCGAGCACCTGCCGTCCAAGGCCGAGCTGGCCGACCCCGACGCCTGGGTGTCGCGGGTCCTCGGCTGAGCCCCTGGTGAGGCAGTCGTGACGTTGGACCCCTCCGTCGCCGCGGTGCGGGTCGCCGTACGCCGCGAGCTCGTGCGTGGCACCAGGGCCGACCCGTGGGTGCCCGAGGTCGACACCGTCCTGGTCGCCTGCTCGGGTGGCGCCGACTCCCTGGCGCTGCTCTCGGCGTCGGTCTTCGAGCTGCGTCGCGCCGGGGTGCGGGTGATCGGCGTGGTCGTCGACCACGGCCTGCAGGAGGGATCGGCCGACCACACCGCCCGGGTCGTGGAGCAGATGGCCGGTCTCGGGGTCGACGAGACGGCGTCCATCCGGGTCAGCGTCGACGCCGCCGGGCTGGGACCCGAGGCGGCGGCGCGCGAGGCCCGCTACGACGCCCTCGACCGGATCGCCCAGCACTTCGGAGCCCAGGTCGTGCTGCTCGGTCACACCCTCGACGACCAGGCCGAGACCGTCCTCCTGGGCCTGTCCCGCGGCAGCGGGGGCCGCTCCCTCGCCGGCATGCGGCCGATGTTCCACCGCGGCGAGACCACGGACGGGCCCCGCTTCGTGAGGCCGCTGCTCGGCGTACGCCGCTCGCAGACCGAGGCCGCCTGCCGCGCCGAGGGCATCCAGTTCTGGAGCGACCCCCACAACGCCGACCCGCGCTTCGCCCGCTCCCGGGTGCGCCACACCGTGCTGCCCGTGCTCGAGCGCGAGCTCGGTCCCGGTGTCACCGAGACGCTCGCGAGGACCGCCGAGCAGCTGCGGTGGGACGTGGCAGCGCTCGACGGCACGGCGGAGCACCTGCTGCAGGAGGAGTACGACGCAGACACCGGGTTCGACGTGTGGCGCATCGAGGTCCTCGACTACGCGGTGCGGAGCCGGATGCTCCGCCTGGCGGCCCTGAGGGCCGGCTGCCCGCCGTCCGAGCTGGCCGCCGTGCACGTCAACGCACTGGAGGAGCAGGTCTGGAACCGCGAGCTCCTGCCCCGGCAGATCCAGCTCCCCGGCCACGTGACGGCCATCCGTGAGGGCGACGTGCTGCGCTTCGTCCGCACACCACTAGCCTGATCGTCATGGACGCAGCCCACGTCGACGACGACCTCGTCAACGTCCTCTTCACCGAGCAGCAGATCCACGACAAGGTCGGTGAGCTCGCTGCCCGCATCGAGGCCGACTACGAGGGCGAGGACCTGCTCATCGTCGGCATCCTGCGCGGTGCGGTGATGGTGATGGCCGACATGGCGCGCGCCTTCACCCGCCACATCGAGATGGACTGGATGGCGGTGTCGTCCTACGGCTCCGGCACCAAGTCCAGCGGGGTCGTGCGCATCCTCAAGGACCTCGACACCGACATCTCCGGGCGCCACGTCGTGATCGTCGACGAGATCATCGACACCGGCCTGACCCTGTCGTGGCTCACCTCCAACCTCTCCTCGCGCAACCCCGCGAGCGTCGAGATCTGCACCCTGCTGCGCAAGCCCGAGGCCCAGCAGATGCCGATCGACGTCAAGTACGTCGGCTGGGACATCCCCAACGAGTTCGTCGTCGGCTACGGCCTCGACTACCGCGAGCGCTACCGCAACCTGCGCGACATCGGCACCCTCGCCCCCCACGTCTACAGCTGACACTGGTCGCGGCTCGGTCGCGCTCGGTCAGCGGGCCCGACCTGACCGGCGGCGCGACCGACCGCGACGTGCGCCGTGTGGTCGGCTCGTGCTTGGGCCCGGGCGCCTGTGCCGGGGACGGCACGTGGCTGCTTCACCCCACGTGGGTCGAGGAGGCCGCCCGCGGCCGTCGCGAGACCACTCCAGCCGCAGCCGCGAGCCCGCTCACGCCCGGGGGAGGCGTCCCACCCACCCGCCTGAAAGGATGAGGGTGTCCCCGGCGACCTGTACCGTCGAGGACTCAGTCGTGCTACGTGCGGAAGTGTGGTCGTGAAGCGGATTTTCAAGGGTCCCTGGGTCTGGATCGGCGTGGCGGTGATCGCCGTCGTGCTCGCCCTGCAGTTCCTGGCCTCCGGCGGGGGCTACGACGAGGTGCCCACCTCGCAGGCGCAGGAGTACATCGCCAAGGACCAGGTCAAAGAGATCAAGTTCATCGACGGTGAGCAGAAGATCGAGATCACCCTCCAAGACGGGGTCCGCGACAGCGGTGACAAGGTCTCCACGTCGTGGGTCCTGGGCCAGCAGCAGGGGCTCATCGCCCAGGCCGAGGCCAAGCTCGAGACCAACGGCGGCAAGATCGAGAAGCTCGAGTCCGAGAACCCCCAGCCGAGCACCCTGGCCAGCATCTTCTTCACGCTGATCCCGTTCATCCTGATCATCGCCCTGTTCCTGTGGCTGATGAACAGCGTCCAGGGCGGCGGCGGCCGGGTCATGCAGTTCGGCAAGTCCAAGGCCAAGCTGATCTCCAAGGACATGCCCAAGACGACGTTCGCCGACGTCGCCGGGTGCGACGAGGCCATCGAGGAGCTCGGCGAGATCAAGGAGTTCCTCCAGGAGCCGGCCAAGTTCCAGGCCGTGGGCGCCAAGATCCCCAAGGGCGTGCTCCTCTACGGCCAGCCGGGCACCGGCAAGACCCTGCTGGCGCGCGCCGTGGCGGGCGAGGCCGGCGTGCCCTTCTACTCGATCTCCGGCTCCGACTTCGTCGAGATGTTCGTCGGCGTCGGTGCGAGCCGCGTGCGCGACCTGTTCGAGCAGGCCAAGGAGAACGCCCCGGCCATCGTCTTCATCGACGAGATCGACGCCGTCGGGCGTCACCGCGGCACCGGCATGGGCGGCGGCCACGACGAGCGCGAGCAGACCCTCAACCAGCTCCTCGTCGAGATGGACGGCTTCGACGTGCGCGGCGGCGTCATCCTCATCGCCGCCACCAACCGCCCCGACGTCCTCGACCCGGCCCTGCTGCGCCCGGGCCGCTTCGACCGCCAGATCTCCGTCGACGCCCCCGACCTCGCCGGCCGCACCAAGATCCTCCAGGTCCACGCCCGGGGCAAGCCGCTGGCGGCCGACATCAAGCTCGAGGACACCGCCCGCCGCACCCCCGGATTCTCGGGTGCCGACCTGGCCAACGTGCTCAACGAGGCCGCGCTGCTGACCGCGCGCAACAACCAGAAGACGATCGACGCGGCCGCCCTCGACGAGGCCATCGACCGCGTGATCGCGGGCCCGCAGCGCCGCACCCGCCTGATGAGCGAGAAGGAGAAGCTCGTCACCGCCTACCACGAGGGCGGGCACGCCCTGGTGGCCGCGGCGATGCCCCAGACCGACCCGGTGCACAAGATCACGATCCTGCCGCGCGGTCGCGCCCTGGGCTACACCATGGTGCTGCCCGACGAGGACAAGTACTCCCAGACCCGCTCCGAGCTGCTCGACAAGCTGGCCTACATGCTGGGCGGGCGGGCCGCGGAGGAGATGATCTTCCACGACCCCACCACCGGCGCCGGCAACGACATCGAGAAGGCCACCAGCCTGGCGCGCGCGATGGTGACGCAGTACGGCATGACCGAGCGTCTCGGCGCGATCAAGCTCGGCAACGACAACGAGCAGCCGTTCGTCGGCCGTGACTTCGGCCACGCCCGCAACTACAGCGAGGACGTCGCCGCGATCGTCGACGACGAGGTCAACAAGCTGCTCACCACGGCCCACCAGGAGGCGTTCGACGCCCTCGAGGCCAACCGCGACGTCCTCGACGCCCTCGTGCTGGCGCTGCTCGACAAGGAGACCCTCGACAAGGACGAGGTCGCCCAGATCTTCGAGCCGCTGCGACGCCGACCCGAGCGCCCGGCCTGGACGGGTTCGCCCAACCGCAAGCCGTCCGAGATCCCGGCCGTCGAGATCCCGCAGGCGATCCGCGACCGGGTCGCCGCCAACGGCCTGCTCGCCAAGCAGCCCCAGCACGGGGGCGGCGCCGTCGTCACCCCGCCGGGCCCCGGCGGTGACGTCCACGACCCCACCCTCG
>CALRVO020000040.1:0-13721 GCA_943371595.1 Sphingomonas paucimobilis | reverse complement strand
CGAGTCCCGTGAGCGCCCCCAGGTGCTCACCGACGTCGGCTTCGTCGCCGAGCCCGGCGAGATGATCGCCCTGGTCGGCCCCTCCGGCGCCGGCAAGAGCACCGTCACCCACCTCGTCGCCCGTCTCTACGACGTCGGCGGCGGCGCGGTCCGCGTCGGCGGCCACGACGTGCGCGACGTGACCCTGCAGTCCCTCGAGGACGTCGTCGGCTACGTCACCCAGGACGCCCACATGTTCCACGACACCATCGGCGCCAACCTGCGCTACGCCCGCCCCGACGCCACCGACGAGCAGATCTGGGACGCCCTCGAGGCCGCCCAGATCGCTCCGCTGGTCCGCTCGCTGGCCGACGGCCTCGACACCGTCGTCGGCGACCGCGGCTACCGGCTCTCCGGCGGCGAGCGCCAGCGCCTGGCCATCGCCCGCCTGCTGCTCAAGTCGCCCGCGATCGTCGTCCTCGACGAGGCCACCGCCCACCTCGACTCCGAGTCCGAGGCCGCCGTCCAGCGCGCCCTCGACGCGGCGCTGGAGGGCCGCACCTCCCTGGTCATCGCCCACCGCCTCTCGACGGTCCGCAACGCCGACCAGATCCTCGTCCTCGACGGCGGCCAGATCGTCGAGTTCGGCACCCACGCCGAGCTCCTCGACCGCGACGGCCTCTACGCCGACCTCTACCGCACCCAGTTCTTCACCGACGACGTCGTCGTCCCCGTCGACTGACCTCCGGGCCCTGTCCCTGTCCGGGCCGTGGGTCGGGTTGGTCCTGCGCGCCTGCGGCGCGGGGGAGCCGCCTGCGGCGGCGGGGGGTGTGGGGGCTGCGCGCGGGGGGTGGGGCGTGAGGGGCCGGGGGCCTGCGGCGGGGCAGGACCGACGATCCGCAGCTGGCGACGCCGTGTCGCACCCTGATCGGCCCGTGGTGGAGATGAGCTGTGTGCGCCACGCCGCGCCTGATGCTTGCCGGATCGCGCTCCTGCCGCGCCTACGGCCCCCGTCCCCCCACGCCCCACCAAGGACCCCGTGCTCGTGATCATGGGAACTGAGAAGTAATCACGGGGTCCGACACCGACGCTCCTGGTGAGCGGCGGTCCCGGACCACCCGAACACTTCCCACCCACCTAGATCACGAGCACGGGGTCCTGGTGTCGTGGAGCCTGGACCGGGTCGGGTGGGTCGGGGTCCCGGGCACTCAAGGGGCTTGGCCGCGGCGCCGGCAGCCCAGGCCGCATCACAGGCCAGGCCGTCCGAGCGACGCGCCGCCCCCGCCCGGGACCCCGATCCCGCACGACCCGGGCCACCCCACCGACACCCCCCGCGCGGAGCCCCCCACACCCCCCGCCGCGCAGCGGCGCCCCCGCGCCGCAGGCGCGCAGGACCAACCCCAGCCCCGGCCCGGACAGGGCCAGGACCTAGCGCCGCTGGTACTGCGCGGGCACGTTGGTCTGCTTGACCTTGGCGACCTTCTCGGACCTCTTGCGGGCCTGCTCGCGCTCGCCGCGCGGGCCGCGCTTGCGCTCGTCGTAGGCCAGGTAGCCGAAGCCGAAGAGGGCGAGGACGCCGAAGAACCACCACTGCAGGCCGTAGAAGAAGTGGGGGCCGTTGTCGAGCTCGGGCAGCTCGCGGTCGGCCAGGCCGGGGATCGGCTCGCCGTTCTCGGTGACCGCGTCGACGAAGCCGTCGTAGACCGGGCGGCCGATGGCCGCACCGATGGCGTCGGAGGAGATGGCCCGGGTGGACAGGGCGTCGGAGGTGTCGATCTGGGTGCTGTCGCCGGTGCCGTTGACGCGCACCCAGCCGACCACGGTGACCTCGCCGGTCGGCGGCTGCGGCACGTCGCCGATCTCGGGGGAGCGGGCGTCGGTCTGCAGGAAGCCGCGGTCGACGACCAGGGAGACGCCGCTCTCGGTGACCAGGGGGACGACGACGTCGACCCCGGGGGCGCCCTCGTCGTTGCTGCGGTAGCGCACGATCACGGTGTGGTCGGTGTCGTAGGTGCCGGTGGCCTCGACGCGTCGCCACTCGTCGGACCTGGCGAGGTCACGGTCGGTGGCCAGGACCTCGTCGACCGGCGCGGGAGGGAGGGCCTCGTTGGTACGGATCACGTCGTTGCGGCCCTGGCGGTCGTCGAGCCTCCCGAACTGCCACTCGCCGAGCCACCACGCCAGGGAGGCCAGGACGGCCACCACGAGGGCGAACGAGACCCAACGTCGACTGACCAGGAAGCGGTAGGACCCCACGACACGAGGTTATCGCCCGGGTGGCAGGCGTCCGCGGCGAGCGCCCCCCTGCGGGTGAATGACCGGCCACCCCACGGCGGGTGGTCCCACTGTCAGCCGCCGGTCCGTAGAGTGACAGGTGTGACGCGACCCATACTGCCCCTGGCTGACGGCTACGGCCGCGTGGCCACCGACCTCCGTGTCTCGCTGACCGACAAGTGCAACCTGCGGTGCACCTACTGCATGCCGGCCGAGGGACTCGACTGGATGCCGACCAGCCAGCAGCTCACCGACGACGAGGTGGTCCGGCTGATCGGGGTCGCCGTCACGCGGTTGGGCGTGCGCGAGGTGCGGTTCACCGGTGGTGAGCCCCTCGTACGCCGTGGCCTGGTCGACATCGTCGCCCGCACCAAGCAGATCGACCCGACGGTCGAGACCTCGCTGACCACCAACGGCCTGGGCCTGGCCCGCACCGCCGCGGCGCTGGCCGAGGCCGGGCTCGACCGGGTCAACGTGAGCCTCGACTCCGTGCGCCCCGAGACCTTCCACCAGCTCACCCGCCGCGACCGGCGCGTCGACGTCGTCGCCGGGCTCGCCGGCGCCGCGGCGGCGGGGCTGGGGCCGGTCAAGGTCAACGCCGTGCTCATGCGCGGCGTCAACGACGACCAGGCGGCCGAGCTGCTCGGCTGGTGCCTCGAGCGCGGCTACGAGCTGCGCTTCATCGAGCAGATGCCGCTCGACGCCCAGCACGGCTGGTCCCGCGACGGCATGGTCGTGGCCGACGAGATCCTCGCGTCGCTCGAGAAGGCGTTCGTGCTGACCCCGGCCGAGGAGCCGCGCGGCAGCGCTCCGGCCGAGCGGTTCCTGGTCGACGGCGGCCCCGCGACCGTGGGCGTCATCGCCTCGGTCACCCGCCCGTTCTGCGGCGACTGCGACCGGGTGCGCCTCACGGCCGACGGTCAGGTCCGCACGTGCCTGTTCTCGCGCGAGGAGTCCGACCTGCGCGGGGCCCTGCGGGCGGGGGCCAGCGACGACGAGCTCGCCGAGCGGTGGCTCGTCGCGATGCGCGGCAAGCTCGCCGGCCACGGCATCGACGACCCGTCGTTCCTGCAGCCGTCGCGGCCGATGTCGGCCATCGGCGGCTAGGGGTGCAGCCCGACGTCTGCTCGGCCAAGGGCTGCCAGGCCCCGGCCACGTGGCAGCTGCTCTGGAACAACCCCAAGCTGCACACGCCCGAGCGGCGCAAGGTGTGGCTGGCCTGCGACGAGCACCGTACGTCGCTGGGCGACTTCCTGACCGCGCGCCAGTTCCTCAAGGACGTCGTGCCGCACGAGAGCGGCGTACCGACCTCCGAGGTGTGAGACCTCAGAGCTCGCGGCGCTGGCCCGACTCGAGCTCGCGGCGGGTGAAGTCGGCCTCGCGCAGCTGGAACCCGTCGGACAGGTTGGCCGCGGCGTTGGCCATCACCACCGCGATGTAGGGGAGCACCAGGGCACCGGCGATCAGGATCGGCCACAACCAGCCGATGCCGGCCATCGAGGCGATGATCGCGCCGACGAAGCACAGCGTGCGCAGGCTCATCGACAGCAGGTAGCGCTTCTGGCGGGCCCGGATGTCGTCGGCACGGTTGCCGGCTGCTGTGGTGATGCGGACGACGTCGTCGACTGCTTCCTTGCGGGCCATGCATCCAGCCTACGTCGCGCGCGCCCACGGGACGGACACCCCTATGGTGACCTCATGACGAACCGCACCTACCGCCTGTCCGAGATCGTCGGCACCTCGCCGAACGGCATCGAGGAGGCCATCAGCAACGGCATCGAGCGCGCCAGCAAGACCCTGCGCCACCTCGACTGGTTCGAGGTCACCCAGGTGCGCGGCCAGATCAAGGACGGCAAGGTCGAGCACTACCAGGTCGGCCTCAAGATCGGGTTCCGCCTCGAGGACGACGAGTAGGACGAAGGTCGAGCAGACCCGCGGGCCGTTTCGCCGTACCCCTCGGTAATCACTAGCGTCGCCGGGGTGAGCCAAACCCCTGAGGCACCTGCCGGTCGCGTCGTGCTGGTCACCGGCGGCAACCGCGGCATCGGCCGCGCGATCGCCGAGGCGTTCGTCGCGCAGGGCGACCGCGTCGCCGTGACGACGCGCAGCGGAGGGGCACCCGAGGGTGCCGTCGACGTGCGCTGCGACGTCACCGACCCGGCCGCCGTCGACGCGGCGTTCGCGACGGTGGAGGCCGAGCTGGGCCCGGTCGAGGTGCTGGTGGCCAACGCCGGCGTCACCGCCGACACCCTGGTGCTGCGGATGTCGGAGGACGACTGGTCGCGGGTCATCGACACCAACCTGACCGGCTCCTTCCGGCTCGCCAAGCGCGCGGCCAAGGGCATGCTGCGGCTGCGCCGCGGACGCATCATCTTCATCTCCTCGGTCGTCGGGCTGCTCGGGTCCCCGGGCCAGGTCAACTACGCGGCGTCCAAGGCGGGCCTGGTCGGCATGGCGCGATCGCTGGCCCGCGAGCTCGGCTCGCGCTCGATCACCGCCAACGTCGTGGCGCCGGGCTTCGTCGACACCGACATGACCGACGTTCTCACCGACGACCAGAAGACCGCCATCAAGGCACAGGTGCCGCTCGGGCGGTACGCCGACCCGACCGAGGTCGCCGCCGCGGTCACCTGGTTGGCCGGCGACGGGGCGGCCTACGTCACCGGGGCCGTGATCCCGGTCGACGGCGGACTCGGCATGGGCCACTAGGAAGGACTGACATGACTGGCATCCTCGACGGCAAGACGATCCTCGTGGCGGGCGTGACGATGGACAAGTCCATCGGCTTCGCGACCGCGAAGGTCGCGCAGGAGCAGGGCGCGACCGTGCTGATCTCCAACTTCGGGCGTGCGCTCGGCATCACCCGGCGCATCGCCGGGCGGCTGCCGCAGCCGGCCCCGGTGCTGGAGCTCGACGTGACCGACGACGAGCACCTCGCGGGTCTCGCCGACCAGGTGCGCGAGCACCTCGGCCCCGACGCCCACCTCGACGGCGTGGTGCACTCCATCGCCTACGGCAACCCCGAGACGCTGCTGGGGGGCAAGTTCCTCACCGGGCCGTGGCCCGACGTGGCCCAGGCCGTGCAGGTCTCGGCCTACTCGCTGAAGTCGCTGACGATGGCCGCCAAGCCGCTCATGTCGAGCGGCGGGTCGGTCGTGGGTCTCACGTTCGACGCCACGACCGCCTGGCCGGTCTACGACTGGATGGGCGTGGCCAAGGCCGCGCTCGAGTCGACCTCGCGCTACCTCGCCCGCGACCTCGGGCCCGAGGGCATCCGGGTCAACCTCGTCTCCGCCGGTCCGCTCAAGACCCTCGCGGCCAAGGCCATCCCCGGCTTCGAGGAGCTCGACGCGCTGTGGGAGACCAGGGCCCCGCTGGGCTGGGACAACGCCGACCACGAACCGACCGCCAAGGCCGTGTGCGCCCTGCTGTCGGACTTCTTCCCGGCCACCACCGGCGAGATCGTGCACGTCGACGGCGGCTTCCACGCCATGGGGGCCTGACCCCTCACAGCACCAGGTGCTGACGCCCGTCGATCAGCTCGCGGACGGCGTCGAGGTGCCCCGCGTGCGTGGCCGTCTCGACGATCAGGTGCACGAGCACCGAGCGCAGGTCCGGGAACGCCAGGCCGGCCTGGGGCCACCACGCCTCGGGCGCGGCCGGCGGGTCGTCGAGCGACAGTTCGGCGATGATCGCGTCCGAGCTCGCGATCGCCGCGACGTAGGCGTCGAGCACCGCCTGGCCGGGTTCGTCGGCGTCGACGACCCAGTCGCCACCGTCACCGTCGGGCCAGAAGTCGAGCGGTCGGCCGGACACCACCACCTCGATCCAGTAGCGCTCGTCGGAGAGCGTCAGGTGGCGCACCAGGCCCAGGCACGTCCAGCCCGACGGCAGCACCGGTCGGCGCAGCTGCTCGTCGCCGAGGCCCTCGAGCTGGGCCAGCACGTGCCGCCGCTGGGCAGCGAGACGGGACAGCAGGAGGGCACGTTCGGCGGGGAGGTCGGCCACCCGTCCAGCCGACACCACGTGTGTCGCGGTGTCCAGCCCTGGTGTCGATCCACGCCGGGTCCGTCCGTCATGGTGGTGACACCCACCGACCCGACGGAGATCCCGTGACCGACACCGCGACAGACACCCTGACCGACACCCGCCGCTACCTCCTCCTCCTGCCCGCTCCCGAGGCCGAGTGGGCCGACCTGCCCGAGTCCGAGCACGAGGCCGGCATGCGCAACCACCAGCGCTTCCACGAGCAGCTCGCGGCGCGCGGCCACCGGATCGTCACGACGAGCCCGCTGGAGCCATCGGCCCAGGCGGTCTCCCTGCGCAACACCGGCCGCGGCTCGGCCGTCGTGACCGACGGGCCGTTCACCGAGAGCGCCGAGCAGGTGGTCGGGTTCTACCTCGTCGAGTCGTCCGACCACGACGACCTGCTCGCCGTCGTACGGGCCTTCGCCGAGGGCGGCGACCACGTCGAGCTGCGGCGGCTCGCGACCTGACGTGCTGCCTCGATAGCGTGCGGGAGTGGTTTCCTCCCTCCTCGAGCTCCGGGTCCTCGAAGGCCCCAACCTCTACTTCCCCCGGGCCGCGATCAAGCTGACCCTCGACGTCACGGGGCTCAGTGACGCCTCGGAGGAGACCGCGCGCCGGTTCGCGACCCGCATCGGGCTCAAGAACGCCCGGCCGGGTGAGCCCGGCACCGGTTTCCGCCAGCGCTTCGCCCTGCGTGCGGTGGGCCGGCTGGTGCGCGCGGTGGCCCAGGAGTCCGGTACGTCGCGGCTCGGCGTCCGCGTGCGCTCGACCAACGACCCCCACCACGTGGTCGTCGCGTTCCCGTGGAAGCACCGGACCCGCGCCCAGGAGATGGGCCACGCCGTGGGCGACGTGCTCGACGCGATCCTCAGCGCCGACGTCGAGGCCGCGGTCAGCGCTGCGGCCGACCGGGTGGGCGCGGCCGAGGCGGGCCCCGAGCCGACCACGATCGTCCCGCACGTGCCGGTCGTCGCCGTGACCGGCACCAACGGCAAGACCACCACCTCGCGGATGATCGCCCACATCGGGCGCACCCACGGGCTGCACGTCGGGTGGTCCAACACCGACGGCGTCTACCTCGACGGGGTCCTGGTCGAGGGCGGCGACTACTCCGGGCCCGGCGGTGCAGGACGGGTGCTGGCGTTCCCCGAGGTCGAGCTGGCCGTCACCGAGACCGCCCGTGGCGGCATCCTGCTGCGCGGCATCGGCGTGGTGCGCAACGACGTCTCCGTGGTCACCAACGTCACCGCCGACCACCTGGGCCAACAGGGCATCGACACCGTCGACCAGCTCGCCGAGGTCAAGGCGGTCGTCCCGCGGATCACCCGTCGCTCCGGCTGGGCGGTGCTCAACGCCGACGACCCGCGCGTCTACGCCATGCGCTCGATGATCAAGGCCAAGCCGTGGGTGTTCTCCCGCGACGTCGACTCACCGGGCGTGCGCGACACCCTCACCGACAACGGTCGCGCCACGGTGGTCATCGACGGCTGGGTCTCGGTGCTGCGGCCCAACGCCGACCCCGACCCGCTCGTCGAGCTGCTCGACGTGCCGATGACGCTGGCCGGTCTGTCCCGCTTCAACGTCGAGAACACGCTCGCCGCCGCCTCGGCCGCTCTCGCCATCGGCATCCCGCGCGACGTCGTCGTCGAGGGGCTGCGCACCTTCCGGCCCGACGCCGAGCACAACCCTGGCCGGATGAACTTCTTCACCCTGCCCGGCGACGTGTCGGTCGTCATGGACCTCGCCCACAACGAGGCCGGGCTCGAGGCGATGGTCGAGATCATGAATGGCGTGCGCGCGCCCGGGCAGCGGATCCTGCTCGGTCTCGGCGTCGTCGGCGACCGCACCGACGAGCTCATCGAGAAGCTCGGTGAGATCGCGGCGCGCGACAGCGACGTCGTCGCGATCGGCCACAAGGAGCACTACCTGCGTGGACGCACGACCGACGAGCTCGACACGCTCATGCGCGCCGGGGCGGAGCGGGTCGGGGTGACCGGCGTGCCGGCGTACCCCACGGAGGTGGCGGTGCTCTCGGCCCTCGTCGGGCAGGCCCTCCCGGGCGACGTCGTCGGGCTGATGTGCCACGCCGAGCGCCAGGAGTGCTACGACTGGATCGCCGAGCACGGGGGAGTGCCCGACAGCAGCGAGATGCTCGCGGAGAAGGTCCGCCGGGCGAACGCGACGGGCTGATCCTCCTCGGTCAACCGGTGGCGTCCGAGGTGTGCCTGCGGGCCTCCCACGGCCAGGTCATCAGCGCCCAGATGGTCGCGACGATGACGATCTCGGCCACGACGTACCAGGGCCACGGGCCCAGGAGGTCGAGGATCGACCCGCCGCTGGGCTTGCGCTGCAGGTAGCCGTAGTTGGTGCCGGCCACCTCGTTGAAGCAGTACGCCGCCACCGCCCACACCAGCGTGACGCCCATCGTGAAGCGGTAGTCGCGCCACCGGGGGGTGACCCGGTGGCCCCACACGAGGAACACCGCCGCCCACGGGACGAGCAGGTGGATGAACCAGTAGGCGAAGAACCGGACGTCGGGGAAGTCCTCGCCCAGCGACGGCGTGACGACGGCCTGCGTGGTCAGCACGAGCCCCCAGAAGTAGGTGAGGGCGACGGCGAAGTGGTGGTGGGTCCACAGCGCCACGGCCGCCGCGATCCAGGCCAGGTCGCTGAGGTGGAAGGGCAGCGAGACGTCGAGCTCGAAGTTGACGAGCACGTCGTAGACCTGGGTCGGCACGTGCACGAGCGGGATCGCGACCGCCGCCGACCGGCTGAGGGCCCGGCCACCGCTGAGCCGCTCGCGCCGACCCAGGAGGTAGGCGCCCGGCAACCCCACGGCGAAGAGCGCCAGCATCACCAGGTGTGCGGTGCCGAACTGGTCCACGCGCCCAGCATGGCGCAGTTCCGGTCGTGTGTCCCGGACCGCGGGCCGGTGGCCGGCTCAGACGTCGCCCGGGTCGACCTGCTCGCCCGGGGTGCCGAGGTCGACGTCACCCTCGACGACCATCGCCGTCAGGCCACCCAGCGACCGGGTCGCGTGGAGCTCGTCCGGCTCCCAGACGGCGGCCTGGCCGGGGCCGATCTCGACGTCGACCCCGTCACCGCCGGAGACGATGGCGGTGCCGTCGAGCACGACCAGCAGCTGCCGGCCCGCGGCGGGGTGACGGCCGATCCAGCCGCGCGGAGCCAGCCGGACCATCACCAGGTGCGCCTCGGCGGTGATGCCGAAGGCCCCGACCTGGAACCCGGTGCTGCCGTGGGCGTCGATGGCGCGGTGGGGCACCGCGCCGAGCTCGAGGATCCTCACGCCCCGCTCACGACTCGGTGTGGGCGGGGGCGAAGTCGGGGTCGGCCGCCGGGGCGTCGGCGCTCGCCCCCGAGCCGGCCTGGGCGACCGACGACCAGTTCTCGAGCTCGCTCATGACCTGGGCGTGCTTGTCGACGCAGATGACCAGCAGGTCGCCGCGGTTGGCCCGCGACATGGCGTGGCGCACGGCAGAGATCTCGTCGTGCACCTCCTCGACCTGCTTGCACCGCGACCCTGCCGCCATCGCGGTCCGGACGCCCTCGGTGACCAGTCCGGCCACCTCGCCGCGCTGGCGACCGCGCAGTCCCTCGTCCTCGCGGACCACGACCACGTCGAAGTGCTGGGCGGCGATCTCGCCGAGCTCGCGCATGTCCTGGTCACGGCGGTCGCCGGCGGTGGCGATGACGCCGATGCGCGAGGGCCGGGCGAGCTCGTGGGAGGACGCCAGCGAGTCGCCGGTGCGGTCGACGAAGTCGCCGAGCATCTTCATGCCGGGGGCGTTGTGGCAGTAGTCGACGATCACGTTGACGCCGTTGACCTCGACCTCGTTGAGACGTCCGGGGGACAGGTAGTAGCTGGTGGAGAAGGTGCGCAGGCCCTGCCGGATGTCGTGCAGCGGGGCACCGGCCGCGAACGCGGCCGCCGCGGCGGCCAGGACGTTCTGGACGTTCATCCGGGCACGGCCGTTGAAGGTCGCGGGCAGCAGGTGGGTCCAGGCCAGCTGCATCTCACGCGGGCCGTGCTTGACCACGATCATCTCGCCGCGCTCGCTCGGGTTGAGCACGAGCGCCTTGCCCCCGCGGCGGCAGTGGGCGTCGATCATGTCGCGGGTCTCGGTGCCGGGCTCCTCCATCGAGAACCACACCACCTGGCCCGAGCAGCGCCTGCGCATCTCGCGCACCAGCGGGTCGTCGGCGTTGAGGACGGCGTGGCCGTCGCGCGGCACCGCCTCGACCAGGACCGCCTTGACGTCGGCGAGCTGCTCCACGGTGTCGATGCCGCGCAGGCCGAGGTGGTCGGGCTGCACGTTGAGGACGACCGCGACGTCGTTGCGCTCGTAGCCGAGACCCTCGCGCAGGATGCCGCCGCGGGCGACCTCGAAGACCGCGAAGTCGACGCGAGGGTTCTGCAGGACCATCCGCGCCGAGCGCGGCCCCGAGGCGTCGGAACGGATGAGCAGGCGCTCGTCGATCACGACGCCGTCGGTCGAGGTCATGCCGACCTTGCGGCCCATGCCCTTGAAGACGTGGCTGATCATCCGGGAGGTGGTCGTCTTGCCGTTGGTGCCGGTGACGGCGACGATCGGGATCCGGCTGGTCGCGCCGGGCGGGAAGAGCATGTCGACGACGGGCTTGGCGATGAACTGCGGCTCACCGATCGTCGGGTGGGTGTGCATCCGGAAGCCGGGCGCGGCGTTGACCTCGCAGATCGCGCCACCGGTCTCGCGCACCGGCTCGGTGATGTCGGGGCAGATGAAGTCGATGCCGGCGATGTCGAGCCCGACCATCCGGGCCGCCTCCTCGGCGATCTCGACGTTCTCGGGGTGGGCCTCGAAGGTGCGGTCGATGGAGATGCCGCCGGTGGACATGTTGCCGGTCAGGGCGAGCTTGACGGGGGTGCCCTCGGGGGGCACGTCGGTCATCTCGAAGCCCTGCTCGCGCACCAGCTGTACGGCGGCCTCGTCGACCTTGATCCGGGTGAGGACCTTCTCGTGGCCGACGCCGCGGCGCGGGTCGGCGTTGGCGGTGTCGACGAGCTGCTCGACGGTGGCCGCGCCGTCACCGGTCACCGAGGCCGGCACCCGCTCGGCGATGGCCGCGACCCGTCCGTCGATGATCAGGCAGCGGTAGTCCTTGCCGACGATCTGCGACTCGACCAGGACCACCCCGCGGCGCGACTCGGCCTTGGCGACCTCGAAGGCCGCGCGCACGTCGTCCTCGGTCTCGTTGTCGAGGATCACGCCGCGACCGTGGTTGCCGTCGAGCGGCTTGAGCACGACGGGGTAGCCGATCCGCTCGGCGGCGCGTACGGCCTGGTCAGCGGTGCGCATCGTCTCCTGCTTGGGCACCGGCAGGCCTGCCGCGCCGAGCAGCGAGGTGGTGAGGTCCTTGTCGGAGGCGATGTCGACGGCGATCGCGCTGGTCGCCGACGTCATGGTGGCGCGGATGCGCTTGGCGTGGACGCCCTGGCCGAGCTGCACAAGGGAGTGCTGGTTGAGCCGGATCCAGGGGATGTCGCGCGAGACGGCCTCGTCGAGGATCGCCTGGGTCGAGGGCCCGAAGGCGGTGCGCTGGGCGCGCTTGATGAACTCCTCCAGCGCGGCGTCCCAGTCGAACTCGGGGTCGGCCTCGACGAGGTGGTTGACCAGGCGCACCGCGAGCCGGGCCGCGGCGAGCCCGACCTGCTCGTCGGCGTACCCGAAGATGACGTTGTAGAGACCCTTCTGCCCCTTGACCCCGCGGGTCTTGCCGCGGCGGATGTCGTGGCCGACCACCTGCTGCAGGGCCAGGGCGGTGTGCTCGGCCACGTGGCCGAGCCAGGTGCCCTCGTTGAGGCGCTCGACGAAGCCGCCGCGCTTGCCGCGCGAGCAGGAGTGCTCGCGCAGCCCGGGCAGCATCGCGAGCAGGTGGTCGGTGAACCCCGGGATCGTGTTGGTGGGGTAGTCCTCGAGGGTGCCGAGGTCGACGACGAGGTGGATGGCCTTGTCGTAGGACCAGACGTTGGCCCCGCGGTAGACGCGGGTCTCGACGATCGTGAGGTCGGGGGTGGGACGCTCGCTCATGCCGGGGCCCCCGGGAGGTTGTGCGCGGAGGAGCGCAGCGGGGGAAGCGCAGAACCTTCTGGGGTGGTCATGAGGTGGCTCCGTCCTTCTTCTTGCCGCGGCTGCGGGCCAGGCGGCGCTTGAGGGTGGTCGGGTCGGCGTCGGCGGCGGCGATGTCACGGGCGAGCTGGCGCAGGTCCTGGCCGGCCTCGGCCATCTCGGCGGCCTCGGTCGGGTCGACGGTGGCCCGGTGGGGGACCAGGGTGCGGGTGGTGAGGTCGAAGGCCGACCCGTCGGGCAGCACGTGCAGCACGACCCCGCTGGCCAGGATCGCGGTGGACCGCTTGGCCTCGTGGGCGTTGGAGGTGATCCGCGCCGGGTCCATGATCGTGACCGCTCCGCGCCCGAGCACCCGCAGGACCTCGTGCGGCTCGCCGCCGGGCTCGGCGCTCGCGACGGTCTCGACGATGGCCGCGGTGTCCTCGTCGACACCGATGCCGAGCAGCTGGGGGGACTGGGCCACGATCATCAGCAACCGACCGTAGCGGTTGCGCTGGTCGAAGTGCTGGTCGATCACCGAGGAGCCGAGCAGACCGAGACCCGCGGCGACCTGGGTCATCCGCTGCTTGGGGGTCGAGCCCGGTCCGCCGAAGGCCACCATGTGGCTCGACTGGATGCTGGCGCCGGCCGACGTGCCGGCGATGACGACGCCCCGGTCGCGGGCCGCGACGATCTCGTCGCCGAGCGGGGTGCCGCACACGATCGCCGACAGCTTGAGCTGGTTGCCGCCGGTCATGAAGATGCCGGTGACGTCGGCGAGGCGCTCGACCAGCGCCGGGTCGTGGGCCTCCTCGCGCGACTCCGGGCGGATCGCGACGACGTCGGCCGCCCCCTCGCGACGGAAGAGGGCGTCGTACACCTCGACGACCTCGGGGCCGAGGGAGGAGGCCGTCGGCACGACGGCGATCCGGGCGCGGGGTCCGCCGGAGGCGGCGACGAACTCCTTGAGGATCGTGCGGCGCCGCAGCTTGTCCTCGGCACCGCCGATGATCATGAGCGGACCGGGAGGGGGCGCAGGAAGCATGGCGTCAACCCTAGGGTGTGGCTCCCCGGTCCTCTCCTAAGGTGTCAGGCATGGCAGACCTCACCCGCACACTGGTCTTGATCAGGCACGCGAAGGCGGAGCAGGCGGGCCCGACCGACTTCGAGCGACCACTGGCGCCGCGGGGCCACGCCGACGCCGCCGCGCTCGGGGCCTGGTTGCGCGACACCGGCATCGAGCCCGACAGGGCGCTCGTGTCGGCGGCACGGCGCACCGCCGAGACCTGGCAGCACCTGTGCCGGGGCGCCGGCTGGGACCTCGAGCCCGAG
>CALRVO020000039.1:0-13788 GCA_943371595.1 Sphingomonas paucimobilis | reverse complement strand
TGCTGATCTTGCGGTCGGATGGTCTCGTGACGGTTGCTAGCGCAACCTCCTCGACCAACGTGTGGCGGGGAAGGGTCTCGACCGGCTCCACGGTGGTCGAGGAGGCCGCCCGCGACCGTCACGAGACCCCCGACCGCAGCCCGTGGGTCAAACCGGTCCGTACCTGCGGTGGGTGGTCTCGTGACGGTTGCTAGCGCAACCTCCTCGACCACCGTGGGTTCAGAGGTATTGACCCGTGTTGGCGACCGTGTCGATGGACCGGCCCGGCTCGGTGCCCTGCTTGCCGGTGATGAGCGTGCGGATGAAGACGATCCGCTCGCCCTTCTTGCCGGAGATGCGGGCCCAGTCGTCGGGGTTGGTGGTGTTGGGGAGGTCCTCGTTCTCCTTGAACTCGTCGACGCAGGCCTGCAGCAGGTGCGAGACGCGCAGACCGCGCTGGTCGTGGTCGAGGAGGTCCTTGATGGCCATCTTCTTGGCCCGGTCGACGATGTTCTGGATCATCGCGCCGGAGTTGAAGTCCTTGAAGTAGAGGACCTCCTTGTCGCCGTTGGCGTAGGTCACCTCGAGGAAGCGGTTCTCCTCGGTCTCGGTGTACATCCGCTCGACGGTGGCCCGGATCATCCCAGCGACGCACGCGTCCCGGTCGCCGGCGAACTCGGCGAGGTCGTCGGCGTGCAGCGGGAGCGAGGCGGTGAGGTACTTGCTGAAGATGTCGCGGGCCGACTCGGCGTCAGGGCGCTCGATCTTGATCTTCACGTCGAGCCGGCCGGGACGCAGGATGGCCGGGTCGATCATGTCCTCGCGGTTGGAGGCGCCGATCACCAGGACGTTCTCGAGCGTCTCGACACCGTCGATCTCGCTGAGTAGCTGCGGGACGATGGTGTTCTCGACGTCGGAGGAGACCCCGGAGCCGCGGGTGCGGAACAAGGAGTCCATCTCGTCGAAGAACACGATGACCGGGGTGCCCTCGCTGGCCTTCTCACGAGCCCGCTGGAAGACCAGGCGGATGTGCCGCTCGGTCTCGCCGACGTACTTGTTGAGCAGCTCGGGACCCTTGATGTTGAGGAAGTAGGACTTGCCCTCCTGGCCCGTCTTGGCCGCGACCTTCTTGGCCAGGCTGTTGGCGACGGCCTTGGCGATCAGCGTCTTGCCGCAGCCGGGAGGACCGTAGAGGAGCACGCCCTTGGGCGGCTTGAGCTCGTGCTCGATGAACAGCTCGGGGTGCAGGTAGGGAAGCTCGACCGCGTCGCGGATGGTCTCGATCTGGCCGAAGAGGCCGCCGATGTCGGAGTAGTCGATGTCGGGCACCTCCTCGAGCACGAGCTCCTCGACCTCGGACTTGGGGACCCGCTCGTAGACGTAGCCGGCGCGCGAGTCGAGCAGCAGCGAGTCGCCGGCGCGCAGCTTGACCGAGCGCAGCGGCTCGGCGATGCGCACCACGCGCTCCTCGTCGGCGTTGGCGATGACCAGGACGCGGTCGCCGTCGGCGAGCACCTCCTTGAACATCACGACCTCGCCGACCTGCTCGAAGTCCATGGCACCGACGACGTTGAGCGCCTCGTTGAGCATGACCTCCTGGCCGCGCTGCAGCGTGTCGAGCTCGACGCCGGGGCTCACGTTGACCCGCAGCTTGCGCCCGCCGGTGAAGACGTCGACGGAGTCGTCGTCGTTGCGGGTCAGGAAGGTGCCGAAGCCGGCCGGCGGCTGCGCGAGCCGGTCGACCTCCTCCTTGAGCTTGGTGATCTGGTCGCGCGCCTCGCGAAGCGTCTGGGCGAGCCGCTCGTTCTGCGACGTCACCGCCGCCAGGGAGCGCTGCGTGTCGGCGAGCCGCAGCTCGAGGCCCCGCGAGGACACCGGCCCGTCGGAGAGCCGTCGGCGCAGGTCACCCACCTCGGCCTCGAGGAAACGGACCTGAGCCACCAGCTCGTCCGCGTTGCGTCCACCCGTGCTGGAACCGTCACTCGTGCTCGACATTCGGTCCACCTCCTGTCCTTCTGACCATACCCGCGCCGACGCCGCGCCGAGGGCGCAATCCCACCCCGGTGGGTCACATTCTCGTCACCGTCCGGGTCAGGCGGGTCGACCTGTCGGTCAACCCGACGGCTCACCGATGGCTCACCGACGGCTCACCGACGGTCAGCGGCGGTAGCGGCGGGCGAAGTTGCGCAGCAGCGTCATCGGGTGGGTCACCTCGACCTCGGCCCCCGCCGCACGCAGCGTGGCCGCCTCGGACGGGTCGAAGTAGCCGAAGGTCGCGTAGGTGTCGATCCGGGTGTGCAGCCCGGCCAGGTCGAGCTCGGGGTGGAACTGCGTGGCGTAGACGTGCTGCCCGACGCGGAAGGCCTGCACCGGGCACGCGGCCGACGTGGCGAGGACGACGGCGTGGGCCGGTGGCCTGGTCAGGGCCTCCTTGTGCCCGCCGTACGCCGCGAAGTGCGGGGGTAGGCCGGCCAGGAGCGGGTCGGCCAGGCCCTCCTCGGTCAGCGTGACCGACAGGGGGCCGACCGGTTCGGGGTGGCTGCGGTCGACCAGCCCGCCCTGGTGGCTGCCGAGGGTGCCGATGCCGTAGCAGGCGCCGAGGAACGGAGCGTCGGCCTCGACCACGGCGTCGAGGATCGGTGTCAGGTCGGCCTCGGCGCGGCGCTGGACCGCCGACTTGGCCGACGGCGCGTCCGACCAGGTGAACGACCCGCCGCCGAGCAGGATCCCGGACCAGTCGTCGAGCCGCGGCACGACGTCGGCGACGTCGTCGACGCCGAGGTGGCGGCGCTCGACCTCGTGCTGCTCGACCCCGAGGAAGCGCACGAAAGCGGCGTGCTCGTCGTCGGCCGCGGCCGCCTCGGCGCGGATCGAGAGCAGCAGGAAGGGCCTCACGGCTCGTCGGCGTAGACGTCCGCAGGCTGCTCGAGGGGTACGTCGGCGGGGCGCGGGCCGGTGTAGTCGACGCCGTAGGCACCCGGCGCCGGTCGGCGCTTCTTCATCGGCGCCTTCTGGCCCGGTGCCATCCGTCGAGCGGTGACCAGGAAGGCGGTGTGCCCGATCATCTTGTGGCCCGGTCGCACCGCGAGCCCCTCGACGTGCCAGTCACGCACCAACGACTCCCAGGCCTGCGGGTCGGTGAAGCCACCGTGGACCCGGACGGTCTCGGTGAACCGTGAGAGCTGGGTGGTGGTGGCGACGTAGGCGCAGACGATGCCGCCGGGCCGCAGGGCGTCGGCGGCGGCGTCGAGGCACTCCCAGGGCGCGAGCATGTCGAGGATGATGCGGTCGCACCGTGCGCCCGAGGCGGGCAGCTCCTCGGCCAGGTCGCCCAGATGCAGCTGCCACGCGGGGTGCTCACCGCCGAAGAACTGCGTCACGTTGCGCCGCGCGACGTCGGCGAACTCCTCGCGCCGCTCGTAGGAGGTGACCTTGCCGTGGGGCCCGACCGCACGCAGCAGCGAGCAGGTGAGCGCGCCGGAGCCGACCCCGGCCTCGACGACGTCGGCCCCGGGGAAGATGTCGGCCATCGCGACGATCTGCGCGGCGTCCTTGGGGTAGACCACCGCAGCACCGCGGGGCATCGAGACGACGAACTCCGACAGCAGCGGACGGAACACGAGGTACTCGCCACCGGTCGAGGCGGTGACGGTGAAGCCCTCCTCCCGGCCGATCATCTCGTCGTGCTCGACGTGACCACGGTTGGAGAAGAAGCGCTTGCCGGGCTCGAGCGCGATGTTGTGGCGACGTCCCTTGGCGTCGACCAGACGCACCCACTCGCCGGCGCGCAGCGGTCCGCGGTGCACACCGGACCAGGCGTCGGGGGCGACGTCCTCGTGGTCGGACGGGCGGTCTGCGGGACTTTCGGGCACCGCGGAACCGTATCGGCCCTCAGCGCGCGCGGACCACCCGGTCGACGTCAGCCAGCGTGACGACCCCTCGCACGGTGCCGGCGCGGTCGACGACGAGGTGGTCGTCGGCGGGACGGCGTACGAGGGTGACGAGCACCTGGTCGAGGGTGGCCTCCCACGGCAGCCGGGGCGCCGGTGACGAGGGGTCCTCGGCCCAGGTCCCGAGGTCGCGGGTCACGGAGGCGAGGGGCAGGCCCTCGACCCGCAGCCGCAGGCGGTCGAACCTGAGCTCGGTGCTCGACGCGGCCCACACCAGGGCGGCGACCCCGAGGCAGGCGACCCACACCGACACCCGCGGACGGCCGCCCAGGGCGGGCTGCAGGACCGGGGGGACGGTGACCAGCACGACCGCCACGCCGCGTCCGACCCAGGCCGCCACGATGCCACCGCGTGAGCGCGAGCCGGTGACCCGCCAGGCCAGGGCCCGCACCATGCGGCCACCGTCCAGGGGCGGGGCGGGCAGCAGGTCGAGCAGCCCGATGAGCAGGTTGGCGAGCACCAGCGCCTCCAGCGCGAGCGCGGGCACACCGTCGGGGACGACCAGGCGCAGGGCCAGCGCCACCAGGCCCAGCACGAGCGACACGGCGGGACCGACGGCCGCGATGCCGCCCTCCTCGCCCGGGCCCGCCGCCTCGCCCAGCACGTGGGTGCGGCCGCCGGCGGCGCTGAGCCGGATGCTGGGCACCGCGCGACCGTGGCGGCGGGCCACGACGGCGTGCGCCGTCTCGTGCACCAGCGCCGCGAGGTAGACCAGGACGCCGACGGCGGCACCGGCGACCCAGGCCCGCGCGCCCAGCCCGGGCACCAGCGACTCGGCCCGGGGCGCGAACGCGACCGCCAGCAGGCCCACCACGAGCAGGCACGAGGCCGACACCTGCACCTCGGTGCCCGAGACCCGGCCGATCCGCAGGGTCCACGGCGACGGGGCCACGGTCGGGATCACCTCATGAACCCTATGCGTCGGTACCCACCCCTAGCCTGGGCCCGTGCCCACGCAACACCAGGACCTCACGGCCGCCGCGCCCAGCCCCGCCGAGCGGGTGTCCACCGAGGTCGACGGGGTCCGCGTCCTCGGCGCGCTCTCCCCCAGCCGCGCCGCCGACTTCCTCGGCTGCCCGCTGCGCTACCGCTTCCGCACCGTCGACCGGCTGCCGGAGCCGCCCTCGGTCGACGCCGTGCGTGGGACCGTCGTCCACCAGGTCCTCGAGGACGTCTTCGACCTCCCGGCCGCCGAGCGCACCCCCGAGCGGGCCGAGGCGATGGTCCAGACCGCGTGGGAGCGGCTGCTGGCCGAGGAGCCCGAGGCGGGCCAGCTCTTCGCCGACGAGGACGGCCCCGACGTCGTCGAGTGGCTCCTGTCGTGCCGTCGCTCCGTTCGCCGCTGGTTCGACCTCGAGGACCCCACCCGGCTCGAGCCCGCCGAGCGTGAGCTCTACGTCGAGGCGCTGCTCGACTCCAAGCTGCTCCTGCGGGGGTTCGTCGACCGGGTCGACGAGGCGCCCGACGGGGCGTTGCGGGTGGTCGACTACAAGAGCGGGAAGGGCCCCCGCGAGGGGTTCGAGGGCAAGCCGCTGTTCCAGCTCCGCTTCTACGCCCTGGCCCTGTGGCGCACCCGCGGCGTCGTGCCCCGCATGCTGCAGCTGGTCTACCTCGGCAGCGGCGAGCTCATCACCTACGAGCCCGACGAGGCCGACCTGCTGGCCACCGAGCGCAAGGTCGAGGCCGTGTGGCGCGCCATCCGCCTCGCCGAGGAGACCGGCGACTGGCAGCCGCAACGGGGACCGCTGTGCGGCTGGTGCCCGCACCAGGCGCTCTGCCCCGCCTGGGGCGGGACCCCGCCGCCGTTGCCGGAGCGGGTCTCGACCGACCCGGCCGGTTCCGTCGACCCGGCGCCGTAGCGGGCTGGAGTCAGGAGGGCAGCAGCCAGCCCGCCAGGTCGGCGGGCCCGAGGCCGACCAGGGTCTCGGCGAAGACCCGCCGCTCCCCCGGCTCGACCGCGACGTGGTGCGGCACGGCGAGCACCGTGCACCCCGCAGCCGCCGCCGAGCGGCACCCGGTCTCGGAGTCCTCGATGGCGAGGCAGTCGGCGGGGTCGACCCCCAGCAGGCGTGCCGCGTGCAGGTAGGGCTCGGGGTGGGGCTTGCCCTGCGTGACCTGGTCGCCAGTCACCACGACCTCGAACGACCCCGACGGGAGCGCCTCGAGGATCGGGGTGACGAACCGTTGGTAGGACATCGTCACCAGGCCGCACGGCACGCCGGCGCGGCCCAGCTCGCCCAGCAGCTCCCGGGCACCCGGGCGCCACGGCACCGCCTGCTCGACCTGCGCCACGACACCGTCGAGCAGGCGCTCGACGATCTCCTCGGGGCTCAGCGGCAGCGGCATGTGCTGCTGGATGAACCGGCCCGACTCGAGCAGGTCGTTGCCGACCAGCTGCAGCGCCAGCTCGTGGGTCCAGGTCCCGCCGTACTCCGCGGCGAGGGCGTGCTCGGTGGCGATCCAGTAGGGCTCGGTGTCGACGAGGGTGCCGTCCATGTCCCACAGCACCGCGGCCGGCGGCTGCGGATCGCCCTCCGGACGCTGAGCGGCAGCGCCACCCGAGAAGACGGTAGTCAGGATGCCCTCCGAAGTGCCCGTGCGTCGCCCCGTGCGACGGCGCGGCCACCCTACCGAGGGCGCGGCTCAGCCCACGACGCGCGACCTCGACGGCCCGGGCGCGCGGATCGGTCCCTGGACGACGGCCTGGTCAGCGTCGCCGGTCGCGTCGGTCGCCACGGCGGTCGCCGCGGTCGTCGCGGCGGTCCTCGCGTCGGTCACCGCGACGGTTGATGCCGTGGGCGACGACGACGGCGCCGCCGACGGCGGCCACGGTCCTCCTCCTGCGCCTGGCTGCCATCGGCATGTCAGACCCCTTCCTTCGCGGCCTCGGTGGCCTCGGCGGCCTCGGCCTCGGCGGCGTCGGCCTCGGCGGCCGCGATGACGGCCTGCACCGGGATGCGTCCGCTCGCGGCCAGGTGGCCGCCGGCGTGACGGACCGCCGACCCGAACGGCGCGGCCCACAGGTTCTCCCAGACCAGCACGGCGGCAGAGCTGCCCGGCTCCAACGTCTCGACCAGGTCGGTGACGTCCTGCTCGCTGAGCAGCATCGCCAGCTCGGTCTCGAAGGAGCGCAGCTCCCCGATGTCGCTGTCGTCCATGTCGGCGGCCTCGAAGGCCTCGAAGCCCCCGTCGAGGTCGCGGGTCAGGAAGATCAGGTCCAGGACGCGGATGAGCTCGCGGTCCACCAGGTCCTGCAGCACCGGGGCGATCGTGCCGTGGAACTTCGGTTCGGGGAACTCGACGACGATCCAGTCGACCGGGCCGAGCTCGTCGATGTTGATGCTCATGCGTGACTCCTCGCGTGCTCGTGGGTCGGCACGCCGCGCAGCGCCGCGACGGCCGTGTTGCTGGGCCACTCCGCCTCGCTCCCGGTCAGCGGGTCCCGAGGAGTTCCACCCGACGAGGGTGCGGGCGAGGTCGAAGGGTGTACGACCCCAGGTATTCCAGCCACGGCGGACCCGGCACAGGGCACAAGGTCCCGCCGCCCCGCGGCCGTCTCGGACGGGCGGGGCAGCGTGGGAACGGCGACGGCCCCTGCCGTCGGGCTCCCGCGGGACCGTCAGTCCTCGGGCTCGTACCCCAGGTTGGGCGAGAGCCACCGCTCGGCCTCGGCGAGGGTCCAGCCCTTGCGCTCGGCGTACGACGCCACCTGGTCGCGCCCGACCCGGCCGACCACGAAGTACTGCGACTGCGGGTGGCTGAAGTACCAGCCCGAGACCGACGCGCCGGGCCACATCGCCATCGACTCGGTGAGCGTGATGCCGGTGGCGGCCTCGACGTCGAGGAGGTCCCACAGGGTGAGCTTCTCGGTGTGGTCGGGGCAGGCGGGGTAGCCGGGGGCGGGGCGGATGCCCTCGTAGCGCTCGGCGATGAGGTCCTCGGCCGAGAGCGTCTCCTCGTCGACGTGGCCCCAGAACTCGGTGCGGACGCGCTGGTGGAGACGCTCGGCGAAGGCCTCGGCCAACCGGTCGGCCAACGACTCGAGGAGGATCGCGTTGTAGTCGTCGTGCTCGTCCTTGAACGCCTGGACGCGCTCGGGCAGGCCGATGCCGGCCGTGACCGCGAACCCGCCGACGTGGTCGGCCAGGCCGCTGTCGGCGGGGGCGACGAAGTCGGCGAGCGACTTGTGGGCCACGCCCTCGCGGTGCTCGCCCTGCTGGCGCAGGTGGTGCAGCGTCGCCCGCACCTCGGTGCGGGTGTCGTCGGTGTAGACGAGGGTGTCGTCGACGTGGTCGGGGTCGCCGGCGGCGGGCAGGAAGCCGTAGACGCCCTTGGCGGTCAGCCACTTCTCGGCGATGACCTGGTCGAGCATCGCCTGGGCGTCCTCGTAGAGCCGGCGCGCGGCCTCGCCGTGGGTCGGGCTGTTGAGGATGTCAGGAAACTTGCCCTTCATCTCCCACGCGTTGAAGAACGGCTGCCAGTCGATGTAGTCGCGCAGCTCGGCGAGGTCGTAGTCGTCGAGCACGTGCACGCCCGGCTGGCGCGGCGCCGTCGGGGTGTACGCCGACCAGTCGACCGGGGTCGCGTCGGCGCAGGCCTTCTCGTAGGAGACCAGCTTGCGGTCGCTCTTGTTGGCGTGGCGGGCGCGCAGGGCGTCGTAGTCGGTCTTGAGGTCGGTCAGCAGGGACTCGCGCTTGGTCTCGTGCAGCAGGGCGGCCGCGGTCGGGACCGAGCGGGAGGCGTCCTTGACCCAGACCACCGGGCCGTCGTACTTGGGGTCGACCTTGACCGCGGTGTGGGCCCGCGAGGTCGTGGCCCCACCGATGAGGAGCGGGATCGTGAGGCCCTGGCGCTGCATCTCGGTGGCCAGGGTGACCATCTCGTCGAGCGAGGGGGTGATCAGCCCCGAGAGCCCGATGATGTCGGCGTCGACCTCGGCCGCGGTGTCGAGGATCTTCTGGGCCGGCACCATCACCCCGAGGTCGATGACCTCGTAGTTGTTGCACTGGAGCACGACGCCGACGATGTTCTTGCCGATGTCGTGCACGTCGCCCTTGACGGTGGCCATGACGATCGTGCCGTTGGTCTCCTTGTCGCTCGACGCGACCCCGCCGGCGGCGACGAAGTCGGCCTTCTCCTGCTCGATGAACGGGATCAGGTAGGCGACGGCCTTCTTCATCACGCGCGCCGACTTCACCACCTGGGGCAGGAACATCTTGCCGGCGCCGAAGAGGTCGCCGACGACGTTCATGCCGTCCATCAGTGGGCCCTCGATCACCTCGATGGGGCGGCCGCCGCGCTCGGCGATCAGCTGGCGCAGCTCCTCGGTGTCGGGCTCGACGTGGGCGTCGATGCCCTTGACCAGGGCGTGGGTGATCCGCTCGCCGACGGGCAGCTCTCGCCACTCCTCGGTGGCCGCCTCGACGGCCTCGCCCTTCTTGTTGTGGGCCTCGGCGATCTCGAGGAGCCGCTCGGCCGCGTCGGGCCGACGGTTGAGGATGACGTCCTCGATGCGCTCGCGCAGCTCGGGCTCGACGGCGTCGTAGGGCACCAGCGCGCCGGCGTTGACGATGCCCATGTCGAGACCGGCCTCGATGGCGTGGAAGAGGAACACCGCGTGGATGGCCTCGCGCACCGGGTTGTTGCCGCGGAACGAGAAGCTGACGTTGGAGATGCCGCCGGAGATCTTGGCGCCCGGCAGGTTGGCCTTGATCCAGCGGGCGGCCTCGATGAAGTCGAGGCCGTAGGAGGCGTGCTCCTCGATGCCCGTGGCCACCGCGAAGACGTTGGGGTCGAAGATGATGTCCTCGGCCGGGAAGCCGACCTCGTCGACCAGGATGCGGTAGGCCCGCTCGCAGATGGCCTTGCGGCGCTCGAGGTTGTCGGCCTGACCGTCCTCGTCGAAGGCCATGACGACCGCGGCCGCGCCGTACTTCTTGACCAGCGTGGCCTGCTCGCGGAACTTCTCCTCGCCCTCCTTCATGGAGATCGAGTTGACGATGGCCTTGCCCTGGACGTTCTTGAGCCCGGCCTCGATCACCTCCCACTTCGAGGAGTCGACCATGATCGGCACGCGGCTGATGTCGGGCTCACTGGCGATGAGCTTGGTGAAGCGGTCCATCGCCGCGACGCCGTCGATCATGCCCTCGTCCATGTTCACGTCGATGACCTGCGCGCCGTTCTCGACCTGCTGCAGCGCGACCGCGAGGGCGGTGTCGTAGTCGCCGTCCTTGATGAGGTTGCGGAACCGGGCCGAGCCGGTGATGTTGGTGCGCTCGCCGACGTTGACGAACAGGCTGTCCTCGGCGACGGTGAACGGCTCGAGGCCCGACAGGCGCATCACCGGCTCGACCTGCGGCACCTGGCGGTGGGGCTGCTCGGCGACGGCGGCAGCGATGGCCTTGATGTGGTCGGGCGTCGTGCCGCAGCAGCCGCCCGCGAGGTTGACGAACCCGGCCCCGGCGAACTCGGCGAGCATCGCCGCGGTCTCGTCGGGCGCCTCGTCGTACTCACCGAAGGCGTTGGGCAGCCCGGCGTTGGGGTAGCACGACACGAACGTGTCGGCGATGCGGCTCATCTCGGCGATGTAGGGGCGCATGTCCTTGGCGCCGAGCGCGCAGTTGAGGCCGACCGCCAGCGGGCGCGCGTGGCGCACCGAGCTCCAGAACGCCTCGGTGACCTGCCCCGACAGGGTGCGGCCCGAGGCATCGGTGATGGTGCCGGAGATGATGACGGGCCAGCGCCGGCCGCGCTCCTCGAAGAGCGTCTCGACGGCGAAGATCGCCGCCTTGGCGTTGAGGGTGTCGAAGATGGTCTCGATGAAGATCAGGTCGGAGCCGCCGTCCACGAGGCCGCCCGCCGCCTCGAGGTAGGCCGCCACCAGCTGGTCCCACGAGACGTTGCGGGCCCCGGGGTCGTTGACGTCGGGGCTGATGCTGGCGGTACGTGTGGTCGGGCCCAGCGCGCCCCCGACGTAGCGCTTGGTGCCGGTCTCGGCGGCGACCTGGTCGGCCACGCGGCGCGCCAGGCGGGCCGCCTCGACGTTGAGCTCGTAGGCGAGGTCCTCCATGCCGTAGTCGGCCAGCGAGACGCGGTTGGCGTTGAAGGTGTTGGTCTCGATGACGTCGGCGCCCGCCTCGAGGTACTCGCGGTGGATGCCGGCGATGATGTCGGGCTGGGTCAGGGTCAGCAGGTCGTTGTTGCCCTGGAGGTCGCTGGGCCAGTCGGCGAAGCGGTCGCCGCGGTAGCCGGCCTCGGAGGGCCGGTCGCGCTGGATGGCGGTGCCCATGGCTCCGTCGAGCACCATGATGCGCTCCTGCAGGAGCGCAGTGAGCTCGTCGGTGGCGTCGGGGCGCAGGTCGGGCAGCGGGTCAGTCAACGTGACTCCTTCTAGGTCCACCGTCCAGCGTAGGAACGGGCGTCCACCACCCGGACAGGGTTCTCAAATCGTGACACCGCCGGACGGCGCGACGAAATCGCCGGGCCCGCGGTGCTCCCCGGGTCAACGCCGTACGGCTCGCTAGGCTTCCCCGGTGATCGAGATCGACGAGACACCCGACCTGGTCGACCCCTTGGTCATCGCCGCGTTCGAGGGCTGGAACGACGCAGCGGACGCGGCGTCCTCGGTGGTCGACCACCTGATGACGGTGTGGGGCGCCCGGGTCGTCGGGGCGATCGACCCCGAGGAGTTCTACGACTTCCAGGTCAACCGGCCGATGGTCAGCACCGACGAGCTCGGGCACCGACGCCTGACCTGGCCGACCACCCAGATCGCGGTCGCCTCGCCGCCCGACCTCGACCGCGACGTGATCCTCATCCGCGGGATCGAGCCCAACATGCGCTGGCGGCAGTTCTGCGCCGAGCTGCTCGCGGCGTGCGACGAGCTCGGCGGTGAGCTCGTGGTCACCCTGGGGGCCCTGCTCGCCGACACCCCGCACACCCGCCCGATCCCGGTCACCGGAACCGGCACCGAGCCCGAGCTCGTCGACCGGCTCAAGCTCGAGCAGTCGACGTACGAGGGCCCGACGGGGATCGTCGGGGTCTTCCAGGACGCCTGCGTCCGCCTCGACGTGCCCGCGGTGTCCTACTGGGCCGCGGTCCCCCACTACGTCGCCCAGCCGCCGTGCCCCAAGGCCACGCTGGCGCTGCTCGGCCAGCTCGAGGACCTGCTCGAGGTCTCGATCCCCCTCGGTGACCTGCCCGAGGACTCCCGCGCCTGGGAGCGGGGGGTCGACGAGCTCGCCGAGGAGGACGAGGACGTCGCCGACTACGTGCGCTCGCTGGAGGAGACCCGCGACACCGCCGAGCTCCCCGAGGCCTCCGGTGAGGCCATCGCCCGCGAGTTCGAGCGCTACCTCAAGCGCCGCGGCGACGACCAGCCCCCGCCCTCTGCTCCCCCCACCGGCGTCTGACCGACGACCCGGGCGTCCAGGGTGACGCCCGCCGAGGTCGAGTCGGCGTCGAGATCACGTCTCAGGACGTCGAGTCGGCGTTGCGGTCGAGCACGAACGCCGACTCGACGCGGAGTGTCGCGGTGGAGGAGCTCCGGCTCGGGGGTAGCAGCCGGGGGTCAGAGACCGAGGCCGAGGGCGGCGTCGACGACCGCGTGGATGGCGGCCGCGGCGTCAGGGTCGGAGGTGTCGGCGAGACCGTCGGTGCCGAGGGTGGCGTCGACCCACGCGTCGACCGCGGCGAGCGCGCGGGGCGCGTCGAGGTCGTCGGCGAGCGCTGCGAGGACCTCGTCGACGACGGGGGCCGCGGGTGCGCCGGCACCGAGGGCGACCGCCCTGCGCCAGCGTGCGACGTCGTCGACGGCCTCGAACAGCTCGGCGTCGACCCACTCCCAGTCGCTGCGGAAGTGGTGGCGCAGCAGCGCGAGGCGGATCGCCATGGGGTCGATGTCGCTGTTGCGCAGGGCCGAGACGAAGACCAGGTTGCCCCGCGACTTCGACATCTTCTCGCCGTCGTAGCCGACCATGCCGGCGTGGCTGTAGACCTGGGCGAACCGGGTGCCGGGCTCGGCGACCTGGGCGTGGCCGGCGCACATCTCGTGGTGCGGGAAGACCAGGTCGCTGCCGCCGCCCTGCACCTCGAAGGCCCCGCCGAGGTGGTGTCGCGCGATCGCGGCGCACTCGATGTGCCAGCCGGGGCGTCCGGCACCGAACGGGCTGGGCCACGACGGCTCGCCGTCGCGCTGACCACGCCACACGACGCAGTCGAGCGGGTCCTGCTTGCCCGGACGGCCGGGGTCGCCGCCGCGCTCGCCGAACAGGCGCACCATCGTCTCGCGGTCGTAGCCCGACTCGTCGCCGAAGGCCGGGTCGGCGTTGACGGCGTAGTAGAGGTCGCTCTCGACGCGGTAGATCGCGCCCGCCTCGTCCAGCGCCTCGATCATCTCGACGACCAGCGGGATCGACTCGACGGCGCCGATGTAGTGGTCGGGCGGCAGCACCCGCAGTGCGTGCATGTCCTGGCGGAACAGCTCGGTCTCGCGCTCGGCGAGCTCGACCCAGTCCACCTTGACCTTGGTGGCGCGCTCCAGCAGCGGGTCGTCGACGTCGGTGACGTTCTGGACGTAGGTCACGCGGTGGCCGGCGTTGCGCCAGGCCCGCTGGAGCAGGTCGAAGCCGACGTACGTCGCCGCGTGGCCCAGGTGCGTGGCGTCGTACGGCGTGATCCCGCAGACGTAGAGCCGGGCCGGGCCTCCGTGCGCGGGTGCCACGGTGACGGGTCCCCCGCTCGCGGTGTCGTGGAGGACCACGGGCGGGCCCGTCACGGGCAGGGTGGGGACCTCCGGAGCCGGCCAGGAACGCATGGGTCGAACTCTAGGGCGTGGCCCGACCGCCGCCCGAGTCGCGGG
>CALRVO020000038.1:0-13789 GCA_943371595.1 Sphingomonas paucimobilis | reverse complement strand
ATGGGGTGCGCGACCCGCCGCTCGGTGCGGGCGAGCAGGGCCACGAGGGCGGCGCCCAGCACGAGGCCGCCGACGACGCGGGCGGAGGTCCAGCCGTGCTCGGGCGCCTGGATGAGGGCCCAGACGACGGACACGGCACCGCCGGTCGCGGTGAGGGCGCCGACGACGTCGAAGCGGCCGGGACGGCGGGTGGTCTCGTCGAGGACGCGCCGGGTCAGGGCGAGCACGGCCAGCCCGATCGGCACGTTGATGAACATCGTCCAGCGCCACGAGCCCAGGTCGGTGAGCGCGCCGCCGAGGAGCAGGCCGATCGACATCCCACCCGACGACACGGCGCCGAAGAGCGCGAGGGCGCGGTTGCGGGCGGCCTCGTCGGGGGCGCTGGTGGTGAGCAGGGCGAGCACCCCGGGAGCGGCGAGCGCCGCACCGACCCCCTGCAGGGCACGGGCGCCGACGAGCATGCCGGGGCTCTGGGCCAGGCCGCCGACCAGCGAGGCGACGGTGAAGAGCGCGAGGCCGGCCTCGAACATGCGACGGCGTCCGAGGACGTCGCCGAGCCGGCCACCGAGCAGCAGCAGTCCGCCGAAGGCGAGCGTGTAGGCGTTGAGCACCCACGACAACCCGGCCGGTCCGAAGGAGAGGTCGGTGGCGATGTGGGGGAGCGCGACGTTGACCACGGTCGCGTCGAGGATGAGCATCAGCTGGGCGACCAGGACGAGCGCGATGCCGGCCGCGGCCCTGGTGGCGTCGGGAGGGAGGTCGTCCGGGAGGGCCTGGTGGGCAGGGGGCAGTGTCTGGTGGGGCATGAGAGGGGGAGGTCCTGTTCTGGCCGATCGGCCGAGGGGGACGTATAGTGGAGACATTCTCCGGTTCGCCCACCACGATACGGAGACAGTCTCCGGTTAGCAAGTGGAAAGAGGAAGATTGCCGTGCGCGCCGACGCCAAGCGCAACCGCGACCGCATCGTCGAGGTCGCCCGCGACGTCTTTCGCGAGCAGGGCTACGACGCCTCGCTCGACCTGGTCGCCAAGCGCGCCGGGGTCGGTGCCGGCACCCTCTACCGCCACTTCCCGACGCGTGACGACCTCATCGACGCGCTCATGCAGAGCTGGGTCGACCGGGTGAACGAGTCGACCGACAAGGTGCTCGCCTTCGAGGGGTCCGACCGCGACCTGCTGCTGCGCTGGTTCGAGACCTACGTCGAGCTCATCAGCCTCCACAAGGGCGGCCCGGCCAAGATCACCACGGCCATGGGCAACCCCGCCTCGCCGATCAGCAGCAAGTGCCAGGTGCTCTCGGGGGCCGCCGACCGCGTCATCGACCAGCTCGCCGAGCGCGGCTCGCTGCGTGCCGGGGTCGACTCGGTCCAGGTCTGCCGCCTCGTCGGCGGTGTCGCGGCGGTCGCCGACCAGTCCGAGCTCGACGCCGACGACGTACGCCCGCTGCTCGAGGTCGTGGCCGACGGGATGCTCGCCCGTTCCTGAGCCCCGGCGTATCTTCGTCGGCGTGACCCACGGACAGCTCGGACCCGACCTGCTCGACGCGTTCAGCAAGGAGCGGGCGGCTGATCCCCAGCACCAGCTCTGGCAGAACGCGCTGACCGCCCACCCCGTCAACACGGTGGCGCTCGACCGGCGGCGCGCCCTCGGCGTCGACCGCTCGATGTCGCACCGGCTCGACGCCTGGGCGGTGACCAACCAGCAGAAGAGCGGCCGCTGCTGGCTGTTCGCCGGGCTCAACCTCCTGCGGGTGGGGGCGGCCCGGCAGATGGGTCTCAAGGACTTCGAGTTCTCCCAGAACCACCTGCTCTTCTGGGACAAGCTCGAGAAGGCCAACCACTGGCTCGAGGCGGTCATCACGCTGGCCGACCGCGACGTCGACGACCGCACCGTGGCCCACCTGATGGCGAGCCCCACCGAGGACGGCGGGCAGTGGAACATGTTCGTCGCCCTGGTCGCCAAGCACGGTCTGGTGCCCCAGTCGGTGATGCCCGAGACCGCCTCGTCCGGGGCCACCCACCAGCTCAACACCCGGCTGGCCGCCGTGCTGCGCCAGGCCGCACGCGACCTGCGGGCCGCGGCGGCGGCCGGGGACGACCTGGAGCAGCTGCGCCAGCGCAAGGAGGAGACCGTCGGCGTCGTCCACCGGATGCTCTCGCTGCACCTCGGCACGCCCCCGGAGCGCTTCGCGTGGCAGTGGACCGACAAGGACGACGCCTTCCACCGCGAGCCCGAGACGACACCTCTCGAGTTCGCCGCCCGCTGGGTCGACGTGCCGCTCCAGGACTACGTCTGCGTGGTCCACGACCCGCGCCCGAGCAGCCCGCTGGGCCGCACGTTCACCGTCGAGCACCTCGGCAACGTCGTCGGGGCGCCGCCGGTGGTCTACCTCAACGTCGACATCGCCCAGATCAAGACCTGGGCGCAGGAGGCGATCGTCGGGGGCGAGCCCGTGTGGTTCGGCTGCGACGTCGACCAGATGCACCACGGCGACTCCGGCTCCTGGGACGCCGAGCTCTACGACTACGACGGCGTCTACGGCACCACGACCGACCTCGACAAGGCCGACCGGCTGCTGCACGGGGCGACCGCGATGACCCACGCGATGATGCTCACCGGCGTCGACGTCGTCGACGGCCGCGCCCGCCGCTGGCGGGTCGAGAACAGCTGGGGCGCCGAGAAGGGCGACCAGGGGTTCTGGACGATGACCGACGGCTGGTTCGACGATTACGTCTTCGAGACCGCCGTACGCCGCGACGTGCTGCCGGCCGACCTGCGGGCCGCCCTCGACTCCGAGCCCATCGTGCTGCCGGCTTGGGACCCCATGGGCGCCCTGGCCCACGACTGGTAGCGCGACGGGCAAGGCACCGGCGGGCGCGCCACCGCTCCCCGGTAGATTTCGCCTGTGACCGAGCCCGCTGCTCCGCCGTCCACCCTCGACACCGTGGCCGTGGCCACGACCGACCCCGGTCGCGAGCAGCCGTGGGCCGACCTCGGCCTCAAGGCCGACGAGTACCAGTCGATCCGCGAGATCCTCGGGCGTCGTCCGACGAGCTCCGAGCTGGCGATGTACTCGGTGATGTGGAGCGAGCACTGCTCCTACAAGTCGACCAAGGTGCACCTCAAGCAGTTCTCCGAGATCCCGCAGCAGACCCCGATCGGCGGCATGCTCGCCGGCATCGGCGAGAACGCCGGCGTCATCGACATCGGCCAGGGCTACGCCGTGACCTTCAAGGTCGAGTCGCACAACCACCCGAGCTTCGTCGAGCCCTACCAGGGCGCCGCGACCGGTGTCGGCGGCATCGTGCGCGACATCCTCGCCATGGGCGCCCGCCCGGTCGCCGTGATGGACCCGTTGCGCTTCGGCCCGCTCGACGCCCCCGACACCCAGCGGGTGCTGCCCGGGATCGTCGCCGGCGTCGGCGGCTACGGCAACTGCCTCGGCCTGCCCAACATCGGCGGTGAGGTCGTCTTCGACGAGACCTACGTCGGCAACCCGCTGGTCAACGCGCTGTGCGTCGGCGTGCTGCGCCACGAGGACCTCCACCTCGCCAACGCCAGCGGCACCGGCAACCAGGTGATCCTCTACGGCGCCCGCACCGGTGGCGACGGCATCGGCGGCGTCTCGATCCTGGCGTCGGAGACCTTCGAGTCGACCGGCCCGGCCAAGCGCCCGAGCGTGCAGGTCGGCGACCCCTTCATGGAGAAGCTCCTCATCGAGTGCACCCTCGAGCTCTTCGCGGCCGGCGTCGTGGCCGGCATCCAGGACCTCGGCGGCGCCGGGCTGTCCTGCGCGACCTCCGAGCTGGCCTCGGCCGGTGACGGCGGGATGCACGTCGAGCTCGACCGGGTGCCGCTGCGCGACTCCACCCTCGCGCCGGAGGAGATCCTGATGAGCGAGTCGCAGGAGCGGATGATGGCCGTCGTCGAGCCCGACGACGTCGCGCGCTTCATGGGCATCTGCGCCAAGTGGGACGTCGAGGCCGTCGTCGTCGGTGAGGTCACCGACACGGGCCGGCTCGAGATCGACTGGCACGGAGAGCGGGTCGTCGACGTGCCCCCGCGGTCGGTGGCCCACGACGGCCCGACCTACCAGCGCCCCTACGCCCGCCCCGACAGCCAGGACGCGCTGCAGGCCGACGGTGCCGAGTCGCTGCCGCGGCCGTCGTCCGGCGACGAGCTGCGCGAGACCCTGCTGCGCCTGGTCGCCAGCCCCAACCTGTGCGACAAGGCGTGGGTGACCGACCAGTACGACCGCTACGTGCGGGGCAACACCGTGCTCGCCCAGCCCAGCGACAGCGGGATGATCCGCGTCGACGAGTCGACCAACCTCGGCGTCGCCGTCTCGACCGACTGCAACGGCCGCTTCGCCCGTCTCGACCCCTACACCGGGGCGCGGCTCGCGCTGGCCGAGTCCTACCGCAACGTCGCCACCGGTGGTGCCGTGCCGCTGGCCATCTCCGACTGCCTCAACTTCGGCTCGCCCGAGGACCCGGGCGTCATGTGGCAGTTCGCCGAGGCCTGCCGTGGCCTCAAGGACGGCTGCCTCGAGCTCGGCATCCCCGTCACCGGCGGCAACGTCTCGCTCTACAACCAGACCGGCGACACCGCGATCCTCCCGACCCCCGTCGTCGCCGTGCTCGGCGTCATCGACGACGTCACCCGTCGTACGCCGTCGGCGTGGCCGGCCGTCGAGGGCGACCAGGTCGGTGACCGGGTGTTCCTGCTCGGCGCGACCCGCGAGGAGCTGAGCGGCTCGGAGTGGGCCCACGTCGTGCACGGCCACCTCGGCGGCCTGCCGCCGGTGGTCGACCTCGCCGCCGAGAAGCGTCTCGCCGAGCTCCTGGTGGACGGGGTGGGCCTGCTCACCTCGGCCCACGACCTCTCCGACGGCGGCCTCGCGCAGGCCCTGGCCGAGGCGGCGATCCGTCACATGAGCGGTGTCTCGGTCTCGCTCGACGGCGTGGCCGACGACCCGTTCGTCGCGCTGTTCTCCGAGTCGGCCGGTCGGGTGCTGGTCACGGTGACCGAGGGCGACGTCGTCCGGCTGGCCGAGCTCGCCGGGCGCCACGGCGTCCCGATCACCGAGCTCGGGGTCACCGGTGGCGACGCGCTGACCGTCTCCGCCGGTGGGGAGACCCTCTTCGACGTCAACCTGCTCGAGCTGCGCTCGACCTGGATGGCGACGCTGCCGGCCGCGATGGCCTGACGGCCCCGTGAGGGCCCGGGTCGCCCTCGCCGGTCGACGCGGCCACCTGCTGCCGATGCTGCCGCTGGCGCGCGCCCTGCGCGACGTCGACCCCGACGGTCTCGGCGTCCAGGCCGACGACCTGCGGCTCGAGCGGCTCGCGCCCCGGTCGTCCGCCTGACGGTGAGTCCCGGCTCACGGTGGGGCGGACGACCCGGACACGGCCGTGATCGCCACGGGCGACGACGTGCGCCGTGTGTTCCAGCGGGGTCTGGCCGACCACGCGCTGCGGGCCGAGGCTGAACGGCTCGACGACGAGGTCGCCGCACGGCCCTCGGCTGTCGTCGTCGTGTAGGTCGCGCGGCTCGCGCCCCGGTCGTCCGCCTGACGGTGAGTCCCGGCTCACGGTGGGGCGGACGACCCGGACACGGCCGTGACCGCCCGGGCGACGACGTGCGCCGTGTGTTCCAGCGGGGTCTGGCCGACCACGCGCTGCGGGCCGAGGCTGAACGGCTCGACGACGAGATCGCCGCACGGCCCTCGGCTGTCGTCGTCGCGTAGGTCGAGCGGCTCGCGCCCCGGTCGTCCGCCTGACGGTGAGTCCCGGCTCACGGTGGGGCGGACGACCCGGACGCGGCCGTGACCGCCCGTGCGGGAGGATCTGGGGCGTGGACCGACGACGATTCCTGGCGCTGAGCGCCCTGGCGGCGCTCGCTCCGTCCCTGACCGCCTGTGGAGAGGACGCCCCCGTGGCCGACCCCGACGTGCCCGGTGCCCGCCGCTTCACCTACGGCGACGACCCCAGCCAGTACGGCGAGCTCCACCTGCCGGCGGGCCAGCCGCGTGGTGTGGTCGTGGTGCTGCACGGCGGGTTCTGGCGCGCCGAGTACAACGCGGAGGACCTCGGCACGCCGTTGGCGGTCTCGCTGGCCGAGGAGGGCTGGGCGGCGTGGAACCTCGAGTACCGCCGCGTCGGCGACCCGGAGAGCGGCGGGGGCGGCGGCACCCCGGCCACCTTCGACGACGTCGCCGCCGGCATCGACGCGCTGGCCGACCTCGGTGTCGACACCTCCGTGGTCGTCACCCTGGGCCACAGCGCAGGGGGGCACCTCGCGGTCTGGGCGGCCGCGCGCGGTCGCTACGACTGGCCCGAGCAGGTCGCGGTCACCCACGTGGTGAGCCAGGCCGGCGTGCTCGACCTGGTCGCCTCCGAGGCCGAGGGTCTCGGCGGGGGCGCGGCGCGACAGCTCCTCGGTCGCCAGCCGACCGTCGCCGACGAGCGCTACGACCCCGCGCAACAGCTGCCGCTCGACGTACCGCTGTGGTGCGTGCACGGCACCGACGACGCGATCGTCCCGCTCAGCCAGTCGCGCGACTACGTCGAGCGGGCGACGGCTGCTGGTGCGACCGCCGAGCTCGTCGAGGTCGACGGCGACCACTTCACCGTCATCGACGTCGACTCCGACGCCTGGGCTCGCACGCTCGAGGTGCTCGACGGGATCGTCGCGCCGTAGCCGTCAGTTCCGCACGGCGACGTGCGCGGCCGACGCCCACAGGGCGACGGCGCTGGCGTAGCCGACGGCGGCCTGGACCACGACGTCGTCGGCGCCGGCCAGCACGAGGGCGGCGCCGGCGGCTCCGACGAGCACGAGCAGGGCCGCGGTGGCGCGGTACTGGCGCTGGTCGAAGGCCGTCGCCAACGGCACGAAGTGCAGGCCGACGACGACCGCGACCGCGGCCGGGACGTACGCCGCCTGGTCGGCCCGGGTCAGCCCGATCGCGACGGCGGCGATGACGACGAGCTGCCCGACGTTGACCGCGGCGACGCCGCGCGACCACCAGGTGGGGAGCCGGCGCACGCGCGCGAGGGCGGGGTCGTGCACCGCGCGGCGGGCGGTCACGACGACGGCGATCGCCACGACGACGCCGACGACGACGCTGGGCAGGGCGCCCGCCGACGCGTCGGTCTGCGACAGGCCGGACGCGGCGACCGCCGTCCAGACGACGGCGAAGACCGACAGGATCCAGACCCCGCGGACCCGCAGTCCTTCGTCGAGCGCGGCGCAGGTGGGGTCGACGTCGTCGTGGGTGGCGGGCTGTCCGAGAGTCATGGCCCCACGCTAGGCGGGGCACGCCGCGCCCCGCTCAGGCGCGGCCGAGCAGCGCGATCTTCTGCCAGATCTTGCGGCTCAGGCTGGTGGTGAGCGTCTCGACACCGCTGACCGCGTCGAGCACCACCGCGTCGCGCGACTCCTCCGCGACCAGGGCGGCCGCCTTGCCGACGAGGCTGAGCATCTCGGAGCAGTACTCCAGGTAGCGCTCCATCTCCTGCGGCGTCAGCCGCGGGTCGGCGCTGCTGGGGGTGGGCACGTAGTCGGCCCGGAAGCGCTCGGGGTCCTTGGCGAGCTGGTGCATGTCGACGACGTGCGCCAGCGAGCGGAGCCGGTGCAGCAGGGCCAGCGACCGGCCGCGCTGCAGGCGCTCGGGGATCGAGTAGAGGAAGAACAGCGCGATCGCGGCGAACACCAGGTCGTTGATCGTCGACTCGATCAGCGGGAGCCAGTCGACGCTCCGCTCGACGCCGTCGCCGACGGCGTCGAGCAGCGCGAGCCCGACCGCGACGACCGTGGCGAGCAGCACCACCCCGGCGGTGGCCCGCGACACGACCCGGGCGCGTCGCAGCTGACGGGTGATCCCGGGCGCGGTGCCCTCGACCTCGTCGACCAGGACCCCGAGCCGGGCGGCCAGCCGACCGATGCCCCGTCCCGGGAAGCGGGCGCTGATGCGCTCCTCGAGCCGGTCCACGGTCACGCGCACCTCGCGGGCGGCGAGCCGGTCGAGGTCGGGCATGGCGCTCAACCTACAAACAACGCTGACCCGTCGTACATGTACGACGGGTCAGCGTGCGGGGTGGACTCAGGATGACCGGCGCATCGTGCGCAGGCCGACGACGAGGCCGAGCAGGGCCACCGCGGCGGCGGAGCCGGCGCCGGCGAGGAGCGTGTCGACGGGGTAGGACCCGGCGAACAGGGCGCGCTCGGCCTCGACGATGTAGCCCAGGGGGTTGAGGTCGCCGAGGAGGCGCAGCCAGCCCGGGGCGTCGTCGAGGGGGAGCAGCACGCCGGCGAGCAGGAGCAGCGGGAAGATGAGGGTCTGCTGCACGGTCCAGAACAGCCAGTCCTGGCCCTCCGAGACGATCGCGAGCGCGAACGACAACGCGCCGATCCCGACGCTGAAGAGGGCGAGGACCGCCAGCCCCAGCAGCACCCCGCCGAGGTGCAGGTCGAAGCCGAACGGCGTCACGACCGCCACGATGAGCACGGCCTGGGCCAGCATCGGCACGACCTCCTTGAGCGCGCGGCCGACGAGCAGCGACGAGCGTCGCAGCGGCGAGACCAGCAGCCGCTCGTGGGAGCCGGTGTTGATCTCGAGGGTGAGGTTGGAGCCGGTCATCGAGGCGCCCATCAGTGCGGTCATCGCGATGATGCCCGGCACGAACCACTGCAGCGCCGAGCCGCCGAAGGCGCTCGAGTCGGGCAGCAGCGGGGCGAAGAGGGCGAGGAACACCAGCGGCTGCACCATGGCGAACAGCACCGACGCCGGCTCGCGCAGCATCGGCCTGAGCTCGCGGGTCATCACGTTCCAGGTGTCGGCGGCGAAGCCGGGCTCGCGGGCGTCGACGTCGTACGACGGGGAGAGAGCGGTGCTCTCGGTGAGGGTGGTCATGCGGCGGCTCCTTCGGGGAGGTCGGACTGGTGGGTGGTGGGGTCGGTCTCGCGCAGGCTGCGCCCGGTCAGGTCGAGGAAGACGTCGTCGAGGGTGGCGCTGACGACCTCGATCCGGGTCGCCGGAGTGCCCGTGCCGGCGAGGTCGGCGAGCAGGCCCGGCGCGAGGTCGCGGCCGTGGGCGACCCGGACCGAGACCGTGCTGCCGTCGACCTCGACGGTCGCGTCGCCGAGACGCCGAGCACGCACCGCGGCCTGCGCGGCGTCGTCGGCGCAGCCGAAGCCCAGCGAGACCAGGTCGCCGAGCCCCGCCTTGAGGCGGGTCGCGGTGTCGTCGGCGATCACCCGCCCGTGGTCGATCACCACGACCCGGTCGGCGATCGCGTCGGCCTCCTCGAGGTAGTGGGTCGTCAGCACGATGGTCGTCCCGAGCTCGCGGTTGAGCCGCCGCACCTGCTCCTGCAGGTTGGCGCGGTTCTGCGGGTCGAGCCCGGTCGACGGCTCGTCGAGGAACATCAGCCGGGGCTGGTGCACCAGCCCGATCGCGACGTCGAGCCGGCGGCGCTGGCCGCCCGAGAGCGTCGAGACCGGTCGGCCCGCGTGCTCGGTGAGGTCGAAGGCCGCGAGCAGCTCCTCGGCCCGGGCCCGCGCCGCCGCGCGCGACAGGCCGTGGGCGCGGGCCTGGCCCACCACCTCGTCGCGACCGCGCTGCTGGTGGCCCGCGGCGTTGCCCTGCCCGACGTACCCGATCGAGCGGCGTACGGCGCGCTGGTCGCGCACGACGTCGTGCCCGGCGACCTCGGCGGTGCCCGACGTGGGGGCGACGAGCGTGGTGAGCATGCGCAGCGTCGTCGACTTGCCGGCCCCGTTGGGGCCGAGGAAGGCGACGAGCTCGCCGTCCTCGACGGTCAGGTCGAGGCTCTGGACGGCCTCGACGGTCTGCTGGTGACGGGTGAACGTCTTGGTCAGTCCCTGGGTGCGGATCACGGGTGTCTGGGTCATGGCGGCGACGCTAGGAGCCGCTTAGGTCAGGTTGTGGCCTCAATCCGACCTAGTCTGGCGCCATGTCCACCAGCGCCCGGATGCTCTCGCTGCTCTCGCTGCTGCAGACCCACCGGTACTGGCCCGGCGACGAGCTGGCCGCCAGGCTCGAGGTCAGCGGCCGCACGCTGCGCCGCGACATCGAGCGCCTGCGCGACCTCGGGTACGTCGTCGACGCCAGTCGCGGGGTGGCGGGCGGTTACCAGCTGCGCGCGGGTGGCCAGCTGCCGCCGCTGCTGCTCGAGGACGAGGAGGCCGTCGCCATCGCCGTGGGCCTGCGCACCGCCGCCGCCGGGTCGGTCGGCGGCCTGGAGGAGACCTCGGTGCAGGCGCTGACCAAGGTGGTCGCCCTGATGCCCGCCCGGTTGCGCCGCCGGATGGACGCCCTGACCTCGCAGACCGACACCCCGGCCCCCTGGGCCTCGGGCCCGACCGTCGACGCGGCGATCCTCACGACCCTCGCCCAGGCCTGCCGCGACGACGAGCTGCTCGAGTTCGACTACGCGGCCCGCGGCGCCGAGGTGACCCACCGTCGGGTCGAGCCGCACCGGCTGGTGTCGCTGGGCCGCCGCTGGTACCTCGTCGCCCACGACCGCGACCGCCACGACTGGCGCTCCTTCCGGGTCGACCGCCTGTCGTCCCCGGTCGCCGGTGGCCAGCGCTTCCGCCCGCGCGACCTGCCCGGCGGCGACGCCGTCGCCTTCGTCGAGTCGGGCTTCCGCCGGATCCCGCAGGCCCACGACGTCCGGGTCCGGGTCGCTGCGCCGGCCGAGCAGGTCCGCTTCGCGGTGGGCCGCTGGGGCGAGGTGACGCCGACCGGCGACGGCACCTGCCTGCTCGACATGAGCGTCGACTCCCTGCGGTGGCCGGTCATGGTGCTCGCCCAGGTCGGCGCGCCCTTCGAGGTCGAGTCGCCCGACGACCTCCGCGCCGAGCTCGCCCGCGTCGCCGCCCTGTTCGTCTCCGCCGCGGCGGGGTAGTCCCTGACGTAGATCAAGGATCTCGGCCCGACTTCCTTGATTTCCGTCAGGGACTATCTCGGCTGGGGGGTGCGCACCCGGGTCTCGGGGCCCGGGCCGGGCTGGCAGTGCGGGCACCACCACGTACGCCGGTTGGCGGGGTCGTTGGCGAGCTCGGGGACCATCTGCACCGTCGTGCCGCAGCGCAGGCAGGGGCGGCGCTGACGTCCGGAGACCCAGTGGTCCTCGCCGCGGCGCGACAGCCCGGTGGTGACCTGGTAGGCGCCGGGCACGGTCGCGGAGTGCGTGAGCGCGGTCGCGGCCCGGGTCACCAGCCGCTCGACGTCGACCTCGCCCACCGGTGTCCAGGGGCTCACGCCCATGACGAACGCGAGCTCGTTGGCCCAGAGGTTGCCGAGCCCGCAGACCAGCGTCTGGTCGAGCAGCGCGGAGACCAGCGGCGTCGACGGCGTCGCGCGCAGGCGGCGTACGGCCTCGGCGGGGTCCCAGTCGGCGCGCAGCGGGTCGGGCCCGAGGTGGCCGACCCACCGCGACTCCTCCGCGGTCGGCGCGAGGTCGAGGTCGTGCAGCCGCAGCCCCCACGCCGTCGCCCCCGAGTCGAGCTCGAGCACCAGCCGCACCTCGGGCATCAGCCGGCGGGGCAGCACCTTGCCGGGCCGCGTCACCGACCACTCGCCGTCCATCCGCAGGTGGCTGTGCAGGCTCACCCCGCCCGAGAACCGCGTCAGCAGGTGCTTGCCGTACGTCGCGTGCTCGACCACGGTCCGCCCGGCCAGGTCGCGGGTGGCCAGCCGCGGCACCCGCAGGTCGGAGCGCACGACGGTACGGCCCGGCAGCGACCGGTCGAGCCGGCGCGCGAGCTTGTAGACGCTGTCCCCCTCCGGCACCGCCCCATCATGCCGACCCCGAGGGCAGTCCCCGGCCACCCGTACGGTCGAGACATGGACCTGCGCTGGCGCACCGTCGTCGTCGCCGGGGCCGGTGCCGGGCTCGGTCGCGAGGTCGCGCTGCGCTTCGCGCGGACCGGGGCCGGAGTGGTCGCCGTCGACCGTGACCCGGTCGCCGCGGACGAGACCGCCGCCCTCGTCCGGGCGTGCCGGGTGCAGGCGTGGTCGGTCCAGGCCGACGTGACCGACGAGGACGACCTGCTGCTGCTCGCTGCCCGGCTGCGCGATCTCGGGGGTGCCGACGTCCTGGTCGGCTGTGCCGCCCCCGAGGCGTGGGCGGCGACCCCCGACCTCCACCTGCGGGCCACGACGCGGCTGACCCGGCTCGTCCTCGACGGCCTCGACGGCCGCCGCGGTCGGACCGGCGAGGCCGGCGCCGTCGTCCACGTCGCCCCCCGCGCCGCCCGGGCGGGTCTCGTGCGTCTCACGACCGAGATGGCCCGTCCCGAGGTCGCCGCACGCGCCCGCGTGACCGGCGTCGTGCCGGGCGTGGCCAGCTCGTCGTCGCGGGTCACCGCAGCGGTGGTCGACCTGGCGCGCCGGGGTGCGGCCGGGGCAATCGTCGAGCTGCCTTGACCGCGCGGGCCCTCGTGAGGGTCAGGCGAAGACGCCGTCGGGGAAGGCCCCGGCCGAGAGAGCCTTCATCACCAGGGGCTTGCCGATCTCCTTGAGCCGGGCGCGGCCCTGCTCGCCGAGGGTCGCCCACGGCGCGACGGCCATCTCGTCGGTCGCGGCCTCGATCGAGGCCCGCTGCTCCTCGCCGGCGGCGGTCAGCCGGCCGTCGTCGGTCATCAGGCCCCGGGCCGCGAGCGACGCGACCGCGCCGGCCCACTGCTCGTCGGACCACCCGCGGGTCAGCTTGGCCGCGGGCTCGGTGAACCCCTTGCCGGTCGCGGTGTGGGTCACCAGCGCCTCCAGCCCGGTCAGGCCGTGCGCGAGGAGGGCGGCGACGTGGCCGTCGCCGCGGTACTCACGCAGCAGCGTCAACCCGTGCCACAGGGCCAGGTGGGGTGCCTCGGGCCAGGCGAGGTCGGCGTGCCCGGCGTACAGCGGACGGCCGGCGGGGTCGCAGCCGGCCACGGCGGCGCGGGTGAGCTCAGCGGCCTCGGCGATCTCGGGCGCCGTGAGGGCCTCGTCACCGAGCAGCCGGCGGTAGGCCGCGTCGATCCCGCGCAGGCGGGCCGCGACGACGTCGGCGGGGGACGCGGCGGCCCAGACGGCCGGCACGAGCTTGGCGACCAGGGCCGGGTTGAAGACGAAGAAGGTCGCGGCCACCGGGCCGGCGCCGACGGCCCCCATCGCCGCCGAGCGCGACGCGAAGTAGGGCGCCCGTCCCTTGCGCACACCGAGGGCGACCACCTCGGCGTCGACCTCGGGGGCGAAGTAGCCCAGGGCGTGCAGGGTCTCGAGGGTGCGGGCCGTGCGGCCGGCGACGGTGGCGTCCACCGGACCTGTCTACACGGTGGACGTCGGGGTGGACGGTGCGGCCACCGGCGCCGCCGCCGCGACCTCGGTCCGCCAGACCTCCGGTCGCGGCACCGAGCGCACGGTGCGGCTCAGGGTCGGGACGAGCGCCGTGACGACCACGAGCACCCCGAGCGCGAGCACCGCACCCGTCCCTCCCAGGACCGTCAGGGCCACCCCGGCCAGCACCGGCGCCAGCGGCATCGCCGACATCGACGCGAAGGCCATGAACGACTGGCTGCGCCCGAGCAGGTCGCGCGGCGTCACCGCGATCCGGTAGGCACCGATGCCTGCGTTGCCCGCGGGGTTGAGCAGCATCACCGACGCGAGGGCGACGGCGACGACGACCGGGTGGCTCCACAGGGCGAGCGGCACCAGCAGCGGCACGAAGCTCCACGCGATCACCACCGTGAGCCGACCCGTCGCGAAGCGTTCGATGATCCAC
>CALRVO020000037.1:0-13929 GCA_943371595.1 Sphingomonas paucimobilis | reverse complement strand
GAGCACGAGGTCACCGGCGCGGAAGGTCGCTCCCTGCCCACCGGGCAGGAGCTCCGGCACCTCCGGCACGGCGAAGAGGTCGAGCACCTCCGGCGGCGGGATCACGACCGCCACGGTAGCGATCAGGCCGGACGAGCCGTGGCACCAGGCACGCTCCGTACCGTGCTGCTCGTGACCACCGTCGCGGGGACCCGAGGTCGACGAGGGCTCCGTGCCGCCTCGCTGGCGCGTCCCGGAGGTGCCGAGCGGCGCGCAGGTCGTCAGCGACACCGAGGAATGCGACTCCGGTGGCCGCTGGCGCCCCGAGCAGACCCGGCCTCGCGTGCAAGGCTGCTAGACCTCGCGGGCGCGCGATGCACGCGCCACCGAGCGGAGCGCGAGCGTCAGGCCGAGGACACCGGCGGCGAGGACGAGCCCGGTCAGCACGGCGCCCCAGGGGCCGAGCGCCATCAGCAGGAGCACCGCGACCACCGCGAGACCGACGACCGCCACCAGGGCGAACAGGAGCACCACACCCGCGAGAGGCCACGTCGTCCGCACCCTCGGACCGTATCGCGACGATGCTCCCCAGACTGGCTCATCGACGCAACCGAGCAGGCGCTCCGCACGAGAGGCTTGCAGCTCGAGAGTTCTCGCGACGTTCCGTGATGGCCATCGGCCGCCCGACTCTGCCGAAGGTCGGGCGTCGCGCTCTCGTCCCGCAAACGAACATGCATGTCGACGGACGACGACGGCGGGTCAGGCTCAGCGCACGCCACCAGCGCCCCAGACGGGCCCGGTATGCATGTCCATCTACGTGGGGCTGTCGCTGCTCGCCGTCGTGCCTTCGGACCTACTGGCGGGCGCGCGTGGTGCTTTCGGCGTTCACTCACCGGTTGGTGAACGCCGAAACAGCTTGTCGCGTCACGGATCCGCGGACACATGTTGCAGCTCCTCGACCGGAGCGTCGAGCAGGAGCATGCCGCGGTCGGGGATCCACTCGCCCGGCTCGCCCGGGGAGCTGGTCGACCTGGTCCGCGGTGAGGGCTGGACCGGTCGCACGGACGCCACGACCCGAGCCGTGCGCTCAGCGCACCAGCAGCACCGACGACCCGTGCCCGAAGAGCCCCTGGTTGGCGGTGATGCCGACCCGGGCGCCCTCGACCTGGCGGCCGGTGGCCTGGCCCCGCAGCTGCCAGGTGAGCTCGCAGACCTGGGCGAGCGCCTGGGCGGGCACGGCCTCGCCGAAGCAGGCCAGGCCGCCCGAGGGGTTGACCGGGATCCGGCCGCCGATGGTCGTGTCACCGGCGCGCAGCAGGGCCTCGGCCTCACCGGGCTTGCAGAGCTGGAGGTCCTCGATCCAGTCGAGCTCGAGGGCGGTCGACAGGTCGTAGACCTCGGCGACGTCGACGTCGTCGGGGCCGACACCGGCCTCCTCGTAGGCCGCGACCGCGATCGACTGCTTGAACGTGAGCTCGCCCGCCGCGACGGCGGCCGTCGAGTCGGTGGCCAGCATCGGCATGTCCATCACGGTGTTGGGGAAGGTCGGCGTCACCGTGGAGACCGCAGCGACCCGCACCGGGTCGCCCAGGCCGAGGCGGGCGGCGTACGCCTCGCTGACGAGCACGACCGCGGCAGCCCCGTCGGAGGTCGCGCAGATGTCGAGCAGGTGCAGCGGGTCGCTGACGACCGGCGAGGCCAGGACGTCGGCGACCGAGACCTCCTTGCGGAAGCGCGCGTGGGGGTTGGCCAGGCCGTGGCGGGCGTTCTTGACCTTGACCGCGGCGAAGTCGTCCTGGGTCGCGCCGTGCAGGTCCATGCGGCGGCGCGCGTAGAGCGCGAAGTACATCGGGTTGGTCATGCCGAGCAGCCGGAAGCGCAGCCAGTCGGGGTCGTCCCACCGCTCCCCCGCGTTGGGCTTGAGGAACCCCTTGGGCGTGGTGTCGGCGCCGACGACCAGCGCCACCTCGCACAGCCCGGCCATGATCCGGGCGCGGGCGGTGTCGATGGCCTGGGCACCCGTCGCGCAGGCGGCGTACGACGTGGCGACGCGGGCACCGTTCCACCCGAGGGCCTGGGCGAAGGTCGACCCGGCGACGTAGCCGGCGTAGCCGTTGCGCACCGTCTCGCCGCCGACGACGAGCTCGACGTCGTCCCAGGCGACCCCGGCGTCGGCGAGCGCGGCGCGGGCCGCGTGCACGCCGTACTGGACGAAGCTCCTGCCCCACTTGCCCCAGGGGTGCATGCCGACCCCGGCGACGACGACACCGTTGCTGCTGCTCACTGGTCGGCCTCCTCGCTCAGCTCGGTCACGGGCTTCCAGCGCCAGGTGAGCTTGTCGTCGTGGAGCGTCTCGACCACGAGCTCGGCCTCGGCCCCGACCCGCAGGTCGGCGACGCCGTAGCCCTGCGCGACCTGGCCCAGCACGACGATGCCCTCGGGCAGCTCGACCGCGGCCAGCGCGAACGGCTCGTACGACGCCCCCTCGGCCTGGGGAGGCACGTAGGGCTCGGGCGGTTGGTACTGCGCGTCGGTGTAGGACCACACGGTCCCCCGCCGCGACAGCTCCGCCGGCTCGACGACCTCGCCGTCGCAGCGCGGGTTGCGGCAGAAGGCCGCCTCCGGGTCGGGCGCGGGCGGGAAGACGAGGTCGCCGCACGTGGTGCACCGCGAGGCGAGGAGCGCGGGCTCGGGGCCGGTGGTGAACCAGCCGGCGACGGCGGGAGTGGAGGTCGTGGGCACGGGCGACAGCGTAACGCGAAACTAGAACGTGTTCTCGTCGCTGGTCACGTCACTCGATGAAGCCCTCTTCGCGCAGCCAGTCGTCGGCCACCTGGGCGGCCTCGCGGCCGTCGACGTCGATGCGCGCGTTGAGGTCGGTGAGCACCTCGTCGGTGAGCTTCTCGGTCACCGGGGCCATCAGCTCCTCGATCTCGGGGTGGTCCTCCCTCACCGACTCGCGCAGCACCAGCGCCACGTTGTAGTTGGGGAAGTAGGACTTGTCGTCCTCCAGCAGCTGCAGGTCGAGGGCCTTGATGCGGCCGTCGGTGGTGAAGACCTCGCCGAACGTGCACTCCCCCTTGGCCGTCGCGTCGTAGATCGCGCCGGTCTGGTAGGTCTGCAGGTTGCCGCCGGGGACGTCGAGGTCGTAGGTCTTGAGCATCCCGGGCATCCCGTCGGAGCGGTTGCGGAACTCGCCCTCGATGCAGAACGTGCGTTCCTTGACCGGCACCTTGCCGATCTGGGAGAGCTTGGTGATGCCGTACTTGTCGGCCGAGGCCTGAGTGATCGCGAAGGCGTAGGTGTTGTTCATCGGCGCCGGCGGCAGCCACGCGAGGTCGTTCTCCTCGAGGTCGACGTCGCGCACGGCTTCGTACTGCTCCTGCTTGCCGGGGATCGGCTTGGGCCGCTGGAGGTACTGCAGCCAGCCGGTGCCGGTGTACTCCCACATGGCGTCGATGTCGCCCTGCAGGTGGGCCTGACGGGCAGCGGCGCTGCCCGGGATGTTGGTCAGGTCGGTGACCTCGGCGCCTGCGGCCTGCAGCAGGATCAGCGTCATCTTGCCGAGCAGGACGTTCTCGTTGAAGTTCTTGGAGCCGATGGCGATCTCGACCCCGTCGAGGCCGCTGACGTCGATCTCGGCCAGGGGCCCGGCGAGCGTGGCGTCGGGCACGTTGCCACCCGCCGTGCGCAGGCCGCACCCGGCGAGGGCGACGACGGCGAGGGCGGTCGCGAGCGCGACCCGGGCAGCGCGGGAGCGGCGCATCACAGTCCCTTCGGACGCGTCAGCAGCTCGAGCAGACGCCCGAGCCACTCGATGAGCAGGGCGAGCAGGGCCACGAGGACGGCGCCGGCGACCATGACGCGGAACCGGTACGTCGTGATGCCGGAGTCGATGATCGCGCCGAGCCCCCCGCCGTTGATGAAGACCGCCAGGGTCGCGGTGCCGACGACGAGGACCAGCGCGGTGCGCACGCCCGCCATGATCACCGGGAGCGCCAGCGGCAGCTCGATGCGCAGGAGCACCGCGCGGCCGGACATCCCGAGCCCGCGACCGGCCTCGACCAGCGTCGCGTCGACGCCCTGCAGGCCGGTGATCGTGTTGCGCAGCACGGGCAGGACGCCGTAGAGCGTCAGGGCGAGGATCGCGGTCCAGAAGCCGTAGCCGCGCCACATGGCCAGCAGCACGACCATCCCGATGGCCGGGGCGGCCTGCCCGATGTTGGCTATGCCCACCACGAGGGGCGAGAGGGCGCGGGCGCGGCCACGGGTGAGCAGGATGCCGAGGGGCACCGCGATCACCACGACCAGGGCCGAGGCCGTCAGGGTCAGCTTGACGTGGTCCCAGATCTGGGACCACGTGGTGCTCCACGCCAGCTGCTCGAGCTCGACGCCGTCGAGGTCGGCGGTCTGACGCCACCACACGTAGCCGAGGAACGCCAGCACCACGAGCACCGGCGGGAGGACGAGCATCAGCACGGTCGCGCGGTCGAGCCGGCTGCGCGCCCCGGACGACGCGGGGGCCTCGTCGAGGATCGACCTGTCCCCGTCGTGCTCCGAGGTCGGGTCGGCGTCCGACCCGGGCCGGCCGGTGGAGGTGGCCCGGGCGGTGTCCCGCACGGTGTCACTCACGGGCGTGCTCCTCGAGCGAGCGGATGTGGTCGGTGACGGCCTCGAAGACCACGACGCCGAGGTACTGGTCGCGGTCGCCGGTGACGACGGCCCCGCCGTGGCTGTTGCTCAGCATCGTGTCGAGGGCGTCGTTGAGGGTCGAGCGCATGTCGATGTTGACGAGGTCCTCGGTGGGCTCGACCACGGTGTCGCCCTTGAGCTGGCGCAGCCACGGCCACCCCACGGGCCGGTTGCGCGCGTCGAGCACGATGACCGAGCGGTCGCCGTTGGCCTCGGCACGCTGCTTGACGTCGGCGACCCGCTCGCCCACGGTGGCGGTGGTCGGCTTGCGCAGCTCGACCTCGCTGACACGGGTCAGGCTGAGCTGCTTGAGGGAGGAGCCCGAGCCGACGAAGTCCTCGACGAACTCGTTGGCCGGTGCCCCCAGGACGACCTCGGGGGTGTCGTACTGCGCCACGTGGGCGCCCTCCTGCAGGATCACGATCCGGTCGCCGAGCTTGATGGCCTCGTCGATGTCGTGGGTCACGCAGACGATCGTCTTGCGCAGCTCGCGCTGGATGGAGAGCAGCTCGTCCTGGAGACGTTGCCGGGTGATCGGGTCGACGGCGCCGAACGGCTCGTCCATCAGGATGACCGGCGGGTCCGCGGCCAGGCCGCGGGCGACCCCCACCCGCTGCTGCTGCCCGCCGGAGAGCTCGCGCGGGTAGCGGTCGCGGTACTTGGCCGGGTCGAGGCTGACCAGGTCGAGCAGGTCGTCGATCCGCTGGTCGATGCGCTTGCTGTCCCAGCCGAGCATCTTGGGCACGATCGCGATGTTCTTGGCCACCGTCATGTGCGGGAAGAGGCTGCCCCCCTGGATGACGTAGCCGATCTTGCGGCGCAGCTCGTTCTCGCTCTGCCCGCGCACGTCGACGCCGTCGATGCGGATCGTGCCGGAGGTGGGCTCGATGAGCCGGTTGATCATCTTCAGCGAGGTCGTCTTGCCGCAGCCCGACGGGCCGATGAACATGACGATCTCACCGGCCGGGATCGTCAGCGAGAGCGAGTCGACCGCGGGCGTCTTCTGGCCGGGGTAGTGCTTGACGACGTCCTGCAGCTCGATCTGGGCGCCGCTGATCGGCCCCTGCTCCTGCGTGCTCCCGGCGGTCGGTTCCTTGGTGAGGTCGGCGGTCATGCGACTCGGATTCCCTTCGAGATGGACGCCCGCCCGAGGAGGAGCAGGAGCCCGTCGGCGAGCAGGGCGATCAGGACGATCCCCACGGTGCCGACGACGGCGTAGTTGACGGCGTTGGCCCCGCCGATGCGGGCGAGGCCCTGGAAGATGTAGTCACCGAGGCCGGGGCCCTTGACGTAGGCGGCGATGGCGGCGATGCCCATCGACATCTGGGTCGAGGTGCGGATCCCGGCGAGGATGACCGGCCACGCCAGGGGCAGCCGCACGCGCCACAGCGAGGCGAGCTCGCTCATGCCCATGCCTCGCGACGACTCCAGGAGCGTCTCGTCGACGCCCTGCAGGCCGACGACCGCGTTGCGCAGGATCGGCAGCACGGCGTAGAAGGTCACGGCCACGAACCCCGTCGTGACGCCGATCGAGGTCAGCGGCAGCAGCAGTCCGATGAGCGCGAAGGCCGGCAGCGTCAGGCCGATGGCGCTGACGACGTTGGCGAGGCCGCTCAGGACCGGCAGGCGGACGACCAGGACGGCGAGCAGCACCGCGATGACCGTCGCCACCAGCACCGCCTGGGCGACCAGGCTGGCGTGCTGGTAGGTGTTGAAGAGGATGTCTCCACGGCGTTCGACGATGAAGTCCCACACGGGTCGCGACAGTCTCCTCAGGCCGGATGCGGCCACCCCCATGGAGGCCGGTCCTCGAGCCCACCACGCACCGGAGGCGGTCGTCTCACCCCTGAGGGGGGCCCGCCACACCCCTGCGTGGCTGCGGCCGGGCGCGGCTCAGAGGGACAGGAAGGCGAGCAGGTCCTGCCGCGTCAGCACGCCCACCGGCTTGCCGTCCTCGTGCACGAGCACCGCGTCGGCCTTCTCGAGCAGGGCGACCGCGTCGGAGGGGTCCTCGGTCGAGCCGATGGTCGGCAGCGGTGGAGACATGTGGTCCTCGACCGGGTCTGTGAGCTTGGCGTGCCCGGCGAAGAGGGCGTCGAGCAGGCCGCGGTCGGAGACCGAGCCCGCGACCTCGGCCGCGACGATCGGGGGCTCCGCCCGCACCACGGGCATCTGCGAGACGCCGTACTCCTGCAGGATCGCGATGGCCTCGGCGACGGTCTCGCTGGGGTGGGTGTGCACGAGGTCGGGCAGCTGCCCGGACTTGCCGCGCAGGACCTGACCGATCGTGCGGGTGGCCGCAGGACCGCCGCTGGCGAAGCCGTACTGGGCCAACCAGTCGTCGTTGAAGATCTTGGTGAGGTAGCCGCGACCCGAGTCGGGCAGGATCACCACGATGACGGCGTCCTTGCCCTCCGGGGTGCCGGCCAGCTCGTGGGCCAGCTGCCGCGCGGCGTATGCCGCCATGCCGCAGGAACCGCCGACCAGCAGCGCCTCCTCGCGGGCCAGGCGTCGGGTGAAGGCGAAGGAGTCGGCGTCGCTGACCTCGATCACGCGGTCGGCGACCGACCGGTCGTAGGTCTCGGGCCAGAAGTCCTCACCCACGCCCTCGACGAGGTAGGGGCGACCGGTGCCACCGGAGTAGACCGAGCCGGCCGGGTCGGCGCCGATGACCTGGATCTCCGGGTTCTGCTCCTTGAGGTAGCGGCCGACGCCGCTGATCGTGCCGCCGGTGCCCATGCCGGCCACGAAGTGCGTGATCCTGCCCTCGGTCTGCGCCCAGATCTCCGGACCGGTGGTCTCGTAGTGGGAACGAGGGTTGTGCGGGTTGGAGTACTGGTCGGGCTTCCACGCGCCGGGCTGGGAGGCCAGGCGGTCGGAGACGTTGTAGTAGGAGTCGGGGTGCTCCGGGGCGACCGCGGTGGGGCACACGACGACCTGGGCGCCGTAGGCCTTCAGCACGTTGCGCTTGTCCTCGCTCACCTTGTCGGGGCACACGAAGATGCACTGGTAGCCCTTCTGCTGCGCGACCATCGCCAGGCCCACGCCGGTGTTGCCCGAGGTCGGCTCGACGATGGTGCCGCCGGGCTGCAGGGCGCCGGAGGCCTCGGCGGCCTCGATCATCCGGGTGGCGATGCGGTCCTTCACCGACCCGCCCGGGTTGAGGTACTCGACCTTCGCCAGCACCAGCGGAGCGGCGTCCGCCTCGGCACCGGTCAGGTCGAGGGTGCGCGACAGACGTACCAGAGGGGTGTTGCCGATGAGGTCAAGGACCGAGTTCACGTACTCCACACCCACAAACTAGACCGAAACGCACCAGTTCGTAGGATCGAGGCATGGGGAAAGCCGGAGCAGCGCGCAAGCTGGCTTCTGCCGCGGCCCTGGGCGGGGGTGGGCTCTCCCTCCTCGGGGCCGGTCTCTACGGCGTCCTGACCGCCGAGGCCAAGCTCGCCCGCAAGGTGATCGGCGACCCGCTGCCCGACCCCGTGCCCGACGCGACCGGTTGGTACGGCCGCGGTCGGCCCGGCCCCGCGGTCAAGATCGCGCTCCTCGGTGACTCCAGCGCCTGCGGCTACGGCGTCGACCGCGTCGAGCAGACCCCGGGCGCCCTGCTGGCCAGCGGTGTCGCCGAGCAGGGCGATCGCCGGGTCTATCTGCGGGCCTTCTGCAAGGTCGGAGCCGTCTCGGCCGACCTCGACGCCCAGATCGACCGGGCGCTGACGATCGAGCCCGACGTCGCGCTCATCCTGATCGGGGCCAACGACGTCACCCACGTGACCCTGCCGAGCCTGTCGGTCCAGCACCTCTCCGAGGGCGTACGCCGCCTGCGCGAGGCCGGCGTCGACGTCGTGGTCGGCACCTGCCCCGACCTCGGCACCGTCAAGCCGATCGCGCCGCCGCTCAAGCAGGTCGCACGTGCCTGGTCGCGCCGCCTGGCCGCTGCCCAGACCATCGCGGTGATCCAGCAGGGCGGCCGCACCGTCTCCCTGGGCTCGGTGCTCGGCCCCGAGTTCGCCGCCGCGCCCGCGATCCTCTTCGGGCCCGACCAGTTCCACCCGTCGGTCGAGGGCTACCGCGCCCTCGCGCGCATCCTGCTGCCCTCGCTGCTGGCCAGCCTGGGCCTCGGCCCCGACGACGAGGAGCGCCCCGAGACCCACCGCGGCGAGGGCGTCCTGCCCGTCACCCGTGCGGCGATCGCCGCGGTCAACGAGCCCGGCACCGAGCTCGACGGCCTCCAGGTCGGCGCCCGCCACGGCGTACGCGGCCGGTGGGTCGAGCTGCGCCACCGCCGCCGCCGCCCCCAGACCGAGGGCGCCGCACCCGAGCTCGAAGAGGCCAGCAGCTAGCACCACCTGCACCGACCCGTCGTACATGCACGGCGGGTCAGCGAGGTGGTGGGCTCCTGGCACGACGAAGGCCCCGCGGCCGGAGCCACGGGGCCTTGCGTCACGCGCCGACGTCGGGGCGGGGCGGCCCGTCTGTCAGGTGGATCAGTTGTCGCTGAAGATCGCCAGCAGGCGCAGCAGGTTGGTGTAGATCCACACCAGGCTGACGGTCATCGCGAACGCCGCGCGCCACGACTCACGCTCGGGCAGGCCGTTGCGGATGCCCTGCTCGACGAAGTCGAAGTCCATGATCAGCATGAACACACCGAGCACCAGGCCGGCGATCGCGGTGATGATGCCGAGGCCGCCGAAGCCGAACAGGCCGATCGAGCTGCTGAAGAGGCTCAGGACCAGCTCCATCAGGCCGAGCCCGACCATGCCGAACATGGCGGCAATGACGAACATCCGGAACTTCTGGCCGACCTGGATGTTGAAGAACTTGTAGGCGGCCAACGTGCCGGCGAAGGCGGCGAAGGTGCCGAGCACGGCCTGGGCCACGAGGCCGTCGCCGTAGATGCCGTCGATCAGCTTGCTGAAGGCACCGATGAAGACGCCCTCGAGCGCGGCGAAGACGAGCACCAGCGCCGGGCTGATGATGCGCTTGAACGAGTTGACCAGCGACAGCGCGAACGCACCGAGCGAGCCGATCATCAGCGCGGCGTAGAGCGGGCCGAGCGCGGCGGTGCTCGTGATGTCGGGCGTGACAATCCACGTGGCGAACGCAGCGACGACCACGACGCCCAGCGTCATGGCGGTCTTCTGCACGACCGTGTCGATCGTCATCGCGCCGCCACCGGTGGTGGTCGGGCGCGTGGCGTCGTAGCCGAGCGGGCTCCCGGGCTGGCCGGTCCCCCACTGCGAGGGCTGGCCGTAGCCGGCGTAGGTCTGGGACTGAGTGGCTCCGCCGGCGCGGTTGAACTCCTCCGAGCGACGGAACACCGGGTTGTTGCTCTGCATGGTCTCCTCCTTGGAGGCCTGGTGACCGTCGATGTGACGGCTCACCTTGGTGATAGGGCCCATCGTAGTCGGCCCGTCACCAGTGGGAACGCGCTGCGGGGGTCCTTTAGTTCCGGCGCCGCAGACTCTCATCCAGCTCTCATGAACGACGTACGGCGCGCACGACGGTGTCGCTGACCTGGTGGGTCGTGCCCTCGTGGACGTGCTCGCGCGAGACGACCCGCGAGGTCACGACGTCCCACGTCGCGGGGTCGAGCAGGCCGGTCACCGCCTCGGGCGCGAAGAGCAGGTGCGACAGCTCACTGTTGCGCAGCCCGGTGTGGACGTCGTCGGGGTGGTGGGCCAGCACGACCAGGGTGCCGCCGGGCGCGACCGCGGCGGCGATGTGGCCGTAGACCGCGGCGAAGAGGTCCGTCGGAACGTGGACGTAGGAGGCGGTCACGAGGTCGGCGTCGCCGGGCAGGGGGTCGAGCGCGAAGACGTCGGCGCGCTGCCACGACGTGTGGTCGGACACACCGGCCTCGGCGGCGTGCTCGGCCGCCTTGGCCAGGGCCACCCCGGAGACGTCGACACCGGTCACGTGCCAACCGCGTGCGGCGAGCCAGACGACGTCGGCTCCCTCGCCGCAGCCGACGTCCACGGCGGTCCCCGGGGCGAGGTCGGCGACCTCCTCGACGAGACGGGCGTTGGGGTTGCCCGACCACACCCGCTCGGACTGCGCGTAGCGCTCGTCCCAGAACTCGGCGGTGAACATGTGGCGCAGGTCCTCGGAGGGTCGCGCGTCGGCGGCGTGCTCGTGCTGGTGCTCGTGGCTCATGGGACCAGCCTGACACTTCAGGTCGACCTGAAGGCAAGAGCCAGTCGTGGTGCCCCCGGTGGGACTCGAACCCACACTGCGCGGTTTTTAAGACCGCTTCCTCTGCCGATTGGGATACGGGGGCGTGCTCGCGACCAGCAGACGAGCTAGAGGTAGGTCTGGCGAGCGTAGACGGCGTGCGCGCCGGCGACCCGGTCGAGGAACAGCAGGCCGGCGCAGTGGTCGATCTCGTGCTGCAGGGCGCGGGCCTCGAACGCGACCGCCTCGACCTCGACCTCCTCGCCGGTGCCGGGCAGGACGCCGCGCACGACGAGCCGCGACGCGCGCTTCACGTCGCCGGTGAGGTCGGGCACGCTCATGCAGCCCTCGCGTGCCCGCTCGTTACGCGAGGACGAGACGACCTCGGCGTTGCAGAGCACGAAGGTGCCGTGGTGCTCGCGGGTCTTGGGGTGGGCCGAGACGTCGACGCAGAAGACGGTGGCCCCGACGCCGACCTGGGGCGCGGCGAGCCCGACGCACCCGGGGCTGACCCGCATCGTGGCGACGAGGTCGGCGGCGAGCTGGACGACCTCGGGCGAGGTCGGGTCGACCGCGCCGCCCGGGGTGGACAGCACCGGCGCGGGCGCGCGGACGACGTCGAGCACGCGTCCCTCGACCCCGAGCTCGGCCTCGGTCCAGGAGGCCAGGCGGTCGTCGAGGAGGCTCACAGGTCGTCGGCGTCGACGGGCCGCAGGCTCGCGCCCACGCCGAGGTCGGTCGCCACCGACTTGATCGCGGCCTCGAGGGCGGCCTCGTCGGCGTCGAGGGGCAGGTCGATCTCGGCGATCAGCAGGTAGAGGTCGCCGGCCAGGCGGGTCGACAGGTCGGTGATGTTGCCACCGACGCGCGCGACCTCGGCCACGACGGCCGAGACGATGCCGGGACGGTCGCCGCCGTGGACGGTGAGCACCCAGGGCGCCCCCGCGACGGCCGCGGTCTCCTCGACCGGGACCTCGCGCACGGTGACCCCGAGGGTGCCGTCGGCGGTGAGCGGCTGGAGCGCGGCGCGGATCGCCTCGTCGGAGACGTCGCCGGCCCCGATCAACATCATCGCGAAGTGCCCGCGGAGCAGGGTCATCGTCGAGTCCTCGAGGTTGAGACCGAGGCCGGCCAGGCGTGCGGTGGTCTCGGCGATGATGCCGGGCCGGTCGTGGCCGAGGACGGTGATGGCGTGCAGGGTCGTCTGGGGGCTGGGGCTCACGGCGTGATCATCGCAGCCGCGCGTCCGAGCACGGCGTCGAGCATGGGTTCGGTGAGCTTGCCGGTGAAGGTGTTCTGCTGGCTGGGGTGATAGCTGCCCAGCAGCAGGACGTCACCGTGCGGTGCACCGACGACGGCCTCGGCCCCGTGCCCGAAGCGCGGCTTGGGCCGCGGCACGTCCCACGCGGCCCGGCGGAAGGCCGCCAGGGCGGCGTCCCACCCGATCGAGCCGAGCGCGACGACCACCCGCACCGAGGGGGCGACGATCCTGAGCTCGGCGTCGAGCCAGGTCGCGCAGCGGGCCTTCTCGTCGGTGGTCGGCTTGTTGTCGGGCGGCGCGCAGCGTACGGCGGCCACGACCCGGGTCCCGACGAGCGCGAGGCCGTCGTCGGCGCTGACGCTGGTGGGCTGGTTGGCCATCCCGACGCGGTGCATCGAGGCGAAGAGCCAGTCGCCGGACCGGTCGCCGGTGAACATCCGGCCGGTCCGGTTGGCCCCGTGCGCGGCCGGGGCGAGCCCGACGACGAGCACCTGCGGCTCGGCGACGCCGAACCCCGGGACGGGGCGTCCCCAGTAGTCCTCGTCGGCGTACGCCGCCCGCTTGTCGCGCGCGACCTGCTCGCGCCAGCGCACCAGGCGGGGGCAGCGCCGGCACGCCACGATGCGGGCGTCGAGCGCGGGGAGGTCGGCGGGGCGGGCGGGCACGTGCCCAGTCTGCCGACGTCAGGTCAGGAGCGAGGCGGCGATGCCGTCGAGGATGTCGGACTCCGACACCACCAGCGACGTCGCACCGCTGCGCTCGAGGACCCGGCCCAGGATCAGGGCACCGGCGTCGATGACGTCGGCGCGACCGGGGTGCAGCCAGGGCAGCGCGAGCCGTCGGGCTCGCGGCATCGCCACCAGCCGGTCGACCAGGGCCTGCACGTCGGCCACGTCGAGCACCGCCTGGTCGATCGCCGCCCGGTCGTACGCCGCCAGGTCGAGCACCCCGGCCGCGATGGTCGTGACGGTGCCGGCGACGCCGACGACGGTCGCGGCGCTCGCGGGATCGACGGGGCAGGCGTCGAGGGCCCGGTCGACGTCGGCCCGCACGGCCGCCACCTCGTCGGCGGTCGGCGGGTCGGTGTGGACGTGCCGCTCGTGCAGGCGCACCGAGCCGATGTCCATCGAGTCGGCCGCGGTCGGGCCGTCGACGTCGCCGAGGACGAGCTCGGTGGAGCCGCCACCGACGTCGACGACGAGCACCGGGTGGGCGGGCGCGACGCGCAGGTGACGCACGGCGCCGCCGTAGGCCAGCGCGGCCTCCTCGGCACCGGTCACGACCTCGGGCTCGACGCCGAGCCGCTCGCGCACCCCGGCACGGAAGACGTCGGCGTTGGCGGCGTCGCGGGTCGCGGAGGTGGCGCAGAACCTCACCCGCTCGGGCCGCACCGCGTGCTCGCGCAGCAGCGCGGCGTACTCGTCGAGGGCGGCGAAGGTGCGGGCCAGCGCCTCGTGGGACAGCCGACCCGTGCGGTCGACGTCCTGGCCCAGGCGCACCATCCGCATCTCGCGGACCAGCTCGCCGTCGGGGCCGGTGACGAGCAGCTTCACCGTGTTGGTGCCGCAGTCGACGGCCGCCACGGGCTCAGTCATCGTCGGAGGGCACGGTGACGCAGGGTCCCGACGCCCACCACTCCCCCAGCCGCTCGAGCACCTCGTCGCCGAGCGGGTTGACCCCGGGGCCGGCGGCGAGCGCGTGCCCGGCGAGCACGTGGAGGCACTTGACCCGGTCGGGCATGCCCCCGGCGGAGACGCCGTCGATCTCGGGCACGTCGCCGAGGGTGGCGCGGAAGGCGAGGTAGGCCTCGTGGGCGGCCC
>CALRVO020000036.1:0-14040 GCA_943371595.1 Sphingomonas paucimobilis | reverse complement strand
CGCTGCCGGCGACCCGGGAGGCCGCGGAGCCGTCGACCAGGGCGCTGAACGGCACGCTGGTCGTGGTGCCGGTGAGCTCGCAGACGAGGGTGCGACCGGCCAGGTAGGAGCGCAGGACCTTGACGTTGCTCTGCAGGCACGGGGCGGGGATGGCCACCGGGTAGGCGTTGCGCAGGGTGATCCTGACCTGCTCGGTGCCGCGGCTGACGTCGACCCGGCCGGCGACGACCCGGCCGCCGGGGGCCACGGCCCTGCCGTCGGTCCAGGCGGCGCGTGCGGTCGGAGCCACGTCGGCCGCTGCACCGTCGTCGAGGGCGTCGGGGACGAGCGCCGGTCCGCCGCAGGCGGCCAGCGCGGCGACGACGATGGTGGCCAGGGCGGCCAGGGTGACGCCGCAGGGGCGCCGCGCCAGGCGGGTGCGGGTCGCGTCAGCGCGCACCTGGGCCTCCTCGTCGCCGGCGTCGTGGGCGCCTGCGTGTGCGGACGAACCCCATGCTCGTGCCTCAGCCTACCTACCGACCACCCCGGGCGCGGCCGATGACGGCGGTCGCGTCGCGGTCGGGGTCCTCGGCGACGGCGGGCTGCAGGCCGGCGGCGGCCATCACCGCGGTCATCGCCTCGACCTGCATCGGCGCGACCTCGACGACGTAGAGCCCGCCCGGCGCCAGCCACGCGGCGACGTCGGCGGCCACCCGACGGTGGACGTCGAGCCCGTCGCCACCCCCGTCGAGGGTGATCCGGTGCTCGTGATCGCGGGCCTCGGACGGCATCTGGTCGATCTCGTCGCTCGGCACGTAGGGCGCGTTGACCATCAGCACGTCGACACGACCGCGCAGGTCGCCGGGCAGGGCGTCGAACAGGTCGCCCTCGTGGACGCGGTCGTCGCCCAGGTGGGCGAGGTTGCGGTGGGCGCAGGCCACGGCGTCGGGGTCGAGGTCGGCGGCGTGGCCCTCGAGGTCGGGGCGTCGTACGACGAGCGCAGCGAGCAGCGCGCCGCTGCCGCAGCACAGGTCGACGACGGTGCCCCCGGTCGGTGCCAGCTGGTCGGCGAGGTCGACCAGTAGCAGCGTGCGCTGCCGGGGCACGAAGACCCCGTCGGTCACCACGACCCGCAGCCCGTCGAGCTCGGCCCAGCCGAGCAGGTGCTCGAGGGGCCGGCCGGCGACGCGCTCGGCCACGAGCCGCTCGAGCGCGTCAGGGTCGTCGGACGCGTCGGCCGCCTCGACGAGCAGCGCGGCCTCGTCCTCGGCGTACACGCAGCCTGCGGCACGCAGCCGGTCGACGAGGTCCATGAGCCGACTGTAGAGAACTAGAACGCGTTACAGTTTCGGGGTGATCGTCCCCGACGTCCTCGCTCCCGCCACGCTCGGCCCCGTCGCCCTGCGCAACCGCACCGTCAAGGCCGCGACCTTCGAGGGGCAGGCGCCGCACGGGCAGGTCACCGACGGCCTGATCGACTACCACCTCGCCGTCGCGCGCGGAGGGATCGGGCTGACCACCGTGGCCTACCTCGCGGTGGCACCCGAGGGGCGCACCCACCGCGAGCAGGTCGTCGTCGGACCGGCCACCGCGGCCGGGCTGGCGCGGCTCGCCGAGGCCGTCCACGACGCCGGCGCGGCGATCGCGGGGCAGGTCGGCCACGCCGGCCCCGTGGCCAACGGGCGCTCCAACGGCGTCCGGGCGCTCGCGGCCAGCCGGATGCCGAGCCCGCTGTCGATGCAGATGGTCGGCGCGGCGTCCGAGAAGGACCTGACCCGCATCACCCGGGGCTACGTCGCCACCGCCCGCACCCTCGTCGACGCGGGCTTCGACGTGCTCGAGCTGCACATGGCGCACTCCTACCTGATCTCCTCCTTCCTCGCGCCCGGGCTCAACAAGCGCGGCGACCGCTGGGGCGGCCCGCTGGTCAACCGGGCGCGGCTGGCGCGCCAGGTGGCCCGCGCCGTGCGCGAGGAGGTCGGCGCGGAGTGCGCCGTGACGGCCAAGGTGTCGCTCGGCGACGGCTTCCGTGGCGGCGTCACGACCGACGAGGGCATCGAGACCGCGTTGCTGCTCGAGGCCGACGGCCACCTCGACGCCCTGCAGCTCTCGGGCGGCTCGTCGCTGATGAACCCGATGTACCTCTTCCGCGGCGACGTGCCGTTGAAGGAGTTCGCCGCGACCATGCCGCCGCTGGTGCGGCTCGGGATGCGCACCCCGGTCGGTCGTTCCTTCCTGAAGTCCTACGACTTCGAGGAGGCCTACTTCCGCGAGAAGGCGCTGCGCTTCCGCGAGGCCCTCACCATGCCGTTGATGCTCCTGGGTGGCATCAACCGCCGCGAGACCATGGACCAGGCCATGGCCGACGGGTTCGAGTTCGTCGCGATGGGTCGCGCGGTGCTGCGCGAGCCCGACCTGGTCAACCGGCTCGCCGCCGGCAGCACCCAGCCCGGCAAGTGCATCCACTGCAACCGGTGCATGCCGACGATCTACTCCGGCACGCGCTGCCCGGTCGTCACGCCGTCGCCCTCGGCGACGACGTCCCTGGGCACCGTGCGCCGCGCCGAGCCCAGCACCGCCGCCGAGACCAGCACCCCCACGGCGAGCACGCCGAACGCGAGCCGGTAGCCCGCACTCTCACCCAGCCGCGCGACGGGCACCGACAAGAAGGCGCCGAGCCCGCACACCAGCAGCGTCCAGCCGTAGGCCTGGGTGCGCACCGCGGCCGGCACCAAGCGGCCGACCAGGGGGTAGAAGGCCGGCTGCCAAGCGCCCATGCCGATGCCGACGACCACCGTCGCCGCGACGCTCGGCACCGCCCAGGGGATCACCGCCAGCAGCAGCAGGCCGACCGCGGTGGCGAGCACGCCGGTCGCCATCACGACCGGCAGGCGCTCCCAGCGGTCCCGGTCGACGGCGCGCCCGGACGCCCGGGCGCCGAGCACGATGCCGACGACCGTGCCCACGCCGTACGTCGTCTGCACCAGTCCGCGGCCGAGCGTGTCGAAGCCGTGCTCGCGCTCGAAGAACAGCGAGAGCAGCTGGGTGATCGTCAGGAACGCCGCCCCGAGCAGGAAGCCGGCCGCCCAGCAGCGGCGGATGGTCGCCGGTCGGGCGACGAGGCGGCGGGCCTCGCGCAGACCGGGGTGCGGGTGCGGCTGCCCGGGGCTGTCGGTCGTCGAGCCGGCGGCCGCGACGCTCCCGCCGCGGCGGGGCGGCTCCCGCAGTCGGGCGGCGGCGACCAGGAGCAGCCAGGTCGGCACGGCGATGACGACGAAGGTCCAGCGCCACCCCAGGGCCAGGCCGATCGCCCCCACGACCAGGCCGAGAGCAGTGCTCACCGGGGTGGCGGAGCGGTGCCACTGGAAGGCCCGCGGCTGGTCGCGGGGCTCGTAGTAGTCGGCGATCAGGCTGGGGTGCACGACCTCGTTGGAGGTGCGGGCGATGCCCGAGGCGGCGCGGGCGAGCAGAACGACCCACAGGGCCCAGGCCAGCCCGGTCAGCACCGACATCAGGCTCCACACCAGCGCGGCGAGCACGACGATGCGCACCCGGGAGGTCCGGTCGCCGAGCCAGCCGAGGGGCAGCGCGCCGAGCATGATGCACAAGCCGGCCACCGCGCCGACGCCGACCACCTGCGCGTCGCTGAGCCCGAAGGCGTCGCGGATCTCGGGGGTGAAGGCCGCGAACGCGAGGCGGTCGAGCTCGTCGACCAGGTTGAGGCCGAAGAGCACCGCCACCGGCGAGGTGCGCCACCCCGTGCGCCGCCCGTTGCGGGCTCCGGGGGGTGACATGCGGCGGAGTCTGTGGCAGTGGACTGCCAACTGTCAACGGGTTGTCATTTGGCCGTGTGGCCCTCAGGGTGTCCGCATGTCCGACCAGCTCCCCCCGCCCCAGCGCATCAGCGACCGCGTCGCCGACTCCGACGGGCGTCCGGTGCCCTACCGCGTGCCCGGCCCCGACGCCCCCAACATCGTGGTGATCGTGCTCGACGACGTGGGCTTCGCCCAGCTGGGCTGCTTCGGGGCCGGCTTCGACACCCCGCGCATCGACGCCCTGGCCGCCGAGGGTCTGCGCTACCAGCGCTTCCACGTCACGTCGGTCTGCTCCTCGACCCGTGCGGCGCTGCTCACCGGGCGCAACCACCACGCGGTCGGCATGGGCGTCACCGAGGAGGCCGCGATGGGCTTCCCGGGCTACACCGGCCGCATCCCCCGCTCGGCCGCGAGCATGGCCCGGCTGCTGCGCGACGCCGGCTACAACACGATGGCCGTCGGCAAGTGGCACCTGACGCCGCGCACGGAGTACTCCTCGGCCGGGCCGTTCGAGCGGTGGCCGCTCGGGCTCGGCTTCGAGCGCTACTACGGCTTCCTCGGCGCCGAGACGAGCCAGTGGGCACCCGAGCTGGTCCGCGACAACACCCACGTCGACCCGCCACGCACCCCGGAGGAGGGCTACCACCTCACCGAGGACCTGGTCGACCAGGCGATCCGGATGATCCAGGACCAGCAGCAGGCCGAGGCCCGCAAGCCGTTCTTCTGCTACCTCGCGACCGGTGCCGCGCACGCCCCCCACCACGTGCCCCCGGAGTGGGTCGAGCCCTACCGCGGCCGCTTCGACCAGGGCTGGGAGGCCTACCGCGACGAGGTCTTCGCCCGTCAGGTCGCCGCAGGCGCGGTGCCCGCCGACACCGTGCTGACCCCCCGACCCTCCTGGGTGCCGCCGTGGGACAGCCTCACCACCGACCAGAAGCGGCTCTACGCCCGCTACATGGAGGTGTTCACCGGTTTCATGACCCACACCGACCACCACGTCGGGCGGCTCCTCGACAGCCTCGAGGAGCGCGGCGTCGCCGACGACACCATCGTGATGGTCCTCTCCGACAACGGCGCGAGCGCCGAGGGCGGCCCGACGGGCACCATCAACGAGGCGGCCGGCTGGCTCGGGCTGCAGGAGGACGAGTCGGTCTCGCTCGCCGCGATCGACGACCTGGGCGGCCACGACGCCTTCAACCACTACCCGTTCGGCTGGGCCTGGGCGGGCAACACCCCGCTGCGGCTCTGGAAGCGCTACGCCTGGCTCGGCGGGGTCCGCACCCCGCTGGTCGTGCGCTGGCCACGACGCATCGCCGACCCGGGCGCCGTACGCCGCCAGTTCACGCACGTCGTCGACCTGTTCCCGACGTTGCTGGAGGCCGCGGGCGTCGGTGTGCCGGCCTCGGTCGACGGCGTGAGTCAGCAGCCCGTCGACGGCGCGTCGTTCCTCGCCAGCCTGACCGACCCCGACGCCACCGAGCACCGCACCCTGCAGTACTTCGAGATGATGGGTTCGCGCGCGGTCTACGCCGACGGCTACAAGGCGGTCACCGACCACGTCGCCAACCAGTTCGGCGAGCGCGAGCACCTCGAGGGCAGCTTCGACTTCGACACCGACCGCTGGTCGCTGTTCGACCTCGCCGCCGACTTCTCCGAGAGCACCGATCTCGCCGACGACCGTCCCGAGGTCGTACGTCGCCTCGAGGGGCTGTGGTGGGCCGAGGCCGGTCGCAACCAGGTGCTGCCGCTCTTCGAGTTCCCCGACTCGCTCGCCCACCTGCACCCCGGCGAGTACCCCCCGCCGCGCAGCGCGACCTACACGCCGGGCGGTGGCCCGATCCAGGAGCCGCAGCTGCCGACCACCGGCGGTGGGTTCCTGCTCTCCGCCGACGTCGAGGTCCCCGACGGCGGCGTCGAGGGCGTCGTCACCGCCACCGGTGACCGGCACGGGGGCTGGGGCCTCTACGTGCTCGACGGGCGCCCCGTCGCGGTGTTCGCCCTGCTCGACGTCAAGACCCGCATCGCCGCCGACCACGTGCTGGCCCCCGGTTCCCACACCCTCGAGCTGGCCTACGTCGCGGCCGGGTCCGACGGACCGGCCCACGCCGAGATCCGCGTGGACGGGGCGGTCGTGGCCCGCGAGCCGGTCCCCGGCCTGATGTTCCTGCCCAACCTGTCGTCCGCCGCCGCCGGCATGCTCGTCGGCCGCGACCGCGGCTTCGCCCTGTCGCACGACTACACGCCGCCGTTCGCCTTCACCGGCACGCTGCACCGGGTGCGGATGCGCAGCGGCGGCTCGGCCGCCCACGACGACACGGTGGCCCGGCTCAACGCCGCGGTCGCGGGGGACTGAGCCGTGGCCGGGCTGCGCGAGCGGCAGAAGGTGTCGACGCGACGGGCGCTCGAGGACGCCGCGCTGCGGCTCTTCGCCGAGCGCGGCTACGACGCCACCACGATCGAGGCCATCGCCGAGCAGGCCGAGGTCTCACCGCGCACGTTCTTCCGCTACTTCGCGGCCAAGGACGAGGTGCTCGACATGGGCTGGGACCGTCGGCAGGCCGAGCTCGTCAACCGGCTCAGCGTCGTGCCGCCCGACCACGGCGACGCGGCGGCGACGGCCTGGGTGCTCCGCACGATGGCCGAGGACTTCCTCGCCGAGCGTGAGCGCGTCGAGCTGCGGGCCGCGGCACTCGCCTCCTCCCCGACCCTGCGCGGACGGGCAGCGGACTCGCTGCTCGCCTGGCAGGCGACCCTGGCGGCGGTGCTCGCCGAGCGTGCGGGTGTCGGGCGCCCGACCTACGGCCACCGGGTCACCGCGGCCGCGGCCGTCGCGACCTGGGTGGCCGCCTTCGGCGAGTGGCTCCGTGAGCCCGGGAGCGACCTGGTCGCCCTCCTCGACGCCGGCTACGAGCACCTCCACGGCGAGCCCCTCGTCGAGCCGGGCCGGTCGGGGAGCCGGTGATGGGGCCCCGGGTCGGGTGGGTCGCCCTGCTGGCGGCGGTGCTCGTCGGTCCGTTCGCCGGGTGCGGGTCGAGCCTCGACCCGCAGGACGTCGCCGCGGTCGACGGTCGAGGGGTGGAGGGCGGCGATGACGGGGGAGGGGCCCCGGCCGACGCCGCGGGCGACCTGCCGGGCGCGGTGCCGGACGCCTCGGTGCCCGACGGTGGTGACCGAGGTGGTGCGGCCCCGACGCCCTCCGCCGGCGCAGGTGCGCCGCCCGGTGCGCCGGGGGCGGCCCCGGACGGAGGCGGGGGCGCCGGGAGCGCCGGGCCGGCCCCGGAGGTCCCGCCCGCTGTCGAGCCGGACGACCGCGGTGACTGCGCCGGGTTCCGCAACGGCCCCGGCATCACCGACGACACCGTGACCATCGGCAACTCCTCCGACATCTCCGGGCCGGTGCCGGGCCTGTTCGAGGCCAGCCGCGACGCCACCCGCGCCTTCGTGGCCTACTTCAACGCCGCCAACCCCGAGGGCATCTGCGGGCGCCGGCTCGAGCTGCGCACCTACGACTCCCGCACCGACGCCGCCGCCGACCAGCAGGCCTACGCCGCCGCGTGCGACGAGGTCTTCGCCATGGTCGGCTCGATGTCGGCCTTCGACTCCGGGGGTGCCTCGACCGCCGAGGAGTGCGGGCTGCCCGACATCCGCTCGGCCAACGTCACGCCCGAGCGCAACGACTGCGCGACCTGCTTCGGGGCGCAGTCGACGCGCACCGGCGAGGTCGCCAACGCCACGGCCGACTTCATCCTCGAGCGGTACGGCGACGCCGGGGGGCGCGCGGCGTTCCTCTACGTCAACGCCGGCGCGGCGGCCGCCAACGCCCCGCGCCAGGCGGCGGCGTACGAGAAGCGCGGGATGGACTTCCTCGTGGTGCGCGCGATCGAGACCTCGGAGTTCAACTACACGCCCTACGTGCAGGAGCTCAAGGACAAGGACGTCGAGACGGTCTTCTTCACCGGCGCCACCTCGATGTCGGTGCGGCTGCGCCAGACCATGCAGCAGCAGGGCTACGAACCGGTCGTCTACATGCGCGAGCCGACCGACTACAACCGCACCTACGTCGAGACCGGGGGCAGCGCCGTCGACGGCACCGTCGTCTACACCAACTTCACGCCGTTCGAGGAGGCCGGGCGCAACCCCGAGACCGCGCTCTACCTCAGCTACCTCGAGCAGGTCCGTCCCGGCGCGGAGCCCGGGTTCTTCGGGGTGTTCTCGTGGTCGGCCGCGCGCCTGTTCGTCGAGAAGGCCACGGCCCTCGGCGGGCGGCTGACCCGGGCCTCCTTGGTGGCGGCGCTGCGGTCGACGACGTCGTGGACCGGCAACGGGCTGCACTCGCCCCAGCGGCCCGGCCCGCACCGGACCGGCGAGTGCTTCCGCTTCCTGCGGCTCGAGGATGGCGCCTGGCGAGCGTTCGGGGGCACCGCCTACCGGTGCGACGGCACCTCGTTCGGCTGACCCGTGGCGCCGAAGTAGAACGTGTTCTAGTCTGGGCGGCATGTCACAGGTCGTCCCCGAGAAGCCCCTCCGCGTCGTCGTCTGGTCCACCGGCACCATCGGTCGTCACGCGATCGCCGGCATCGACGCCCACCCCGACCTCGAGCTGGTCGGCGTCTGGGTGAGCAACCCCGACAAGCATGGCTTGGACGCCGGCGTCCTGGCCGAGCTCGGCCGCGAGCTCGGCATCACGGCGACCACCGAGCGCGACGAGCTCATCGCGCTGGCCCCCGACGCGATCGTGCACACCGCGATGGCCGACGACCGGGTCTTCGAGTGCATCGAGGACCTCATCTCGTTCGTCGAGGCCGGCATCAACGTCACCTCGAGCGGGCCGGTGCTGCTGCAGTGGCCCGAGGAGATCCTGCCGCCGGAGTTCATCCAGCGCATCGAGGACGCCTGCGCCAAGGGCAACGCGTCGCTGCACGTCAACGGCATCGACCCCGGGTTCGCCAACGACATCCTCCCCCTGGTGATGACCAGCCTGAGCCAGCGCATCGACGAGGTGCGGGTCATGGAGATCTGCGACTACTCCACCTACTACCAGCCCGTCGTGATGGGCGACCTGTTCGGCTTCGGCAAGCCGATGGACGAGATCGGGATGCTGTGGCACCCCGGCATCCTCACCATGGCGTGGGGCAGCGTCGTGCGCCAGATCGCCGCGGGTCTCGACATCGTCCTCGACGAGCCGCTGACCGAGGAGGTCGACCGGCGGGCCGCCGAGCGCGACACGCCCTCGGTCTCCGGCAACGTCGCCGCCGGCACCATGGGCGCGGTGCGCTTCCAGCTGATCGGCAAGGTCGACGGCGTGCCGCGGGTCGTGCTCGAGCACATCACCCGCACCGACGCGACCTCGCAACCCGAGTGGGAGACCCCGCCCGCGGGCACCGACGGCTGCTACCGCGTCAAGATCACCGGCGAGCCGATGATGCAGGTCGACTTCACCCACCACGGCGAGCACGGCGACCACAACGTCAGCGGGATGATCACCACCGCCCAGCGCATCGTCAACGCGCTGCCGGCCGTCGTCGCCGCCGAGCCGGGCCTGGTCCGGGCCATCGACCTGCCGCTGGTCACCGGCCGCGGCCTGGTCGCGGGGTCGCGCCGATGAGCATCTTGGACCGCTTCGCCCTCACCGACCACGTCGCGATCGTCACGGGGGCCGGCCGCGGCCTCGGCGCCGGTACGGCGGTCGCGCTGGCCGAGGCCGGCGCCGACGTGCTCATCTCGGCCCGCACCGCCGACCAGCTCGAGGTCGTCGCCGAGCAGGTCCGCGCGACCGGGCGCCGGTGCGTGGTGGTCGCCGCCGACCTCAGCGACCTCGACGCGGTCGCCGGGCTCGCGCAGACGGCGTACGACGAGCTCGGCCGGCTCGACACCGTGGTCAACAACGTGGGCGGCACCTTCCCGCGGGAGTTCCTCAAGACCAGCCCGCGCTTCCTCGAGGAGTCGTTCAGCTTCAACGTGAGCACTGCTCACGCGCTCACCCGGGCGGCCGTCCCGCTCATGCTGAAGGACGACGACGGAGCACAGAAGTCGGTCGTGACGATCAGCTCGATGATGGGCCGTACCGCCGACCGCGGGTTCGTCGCCTACGGCACCGCCAAGGCCGCGCTCGCCCACTGGACCCGCATGGCGGCCCAGGACCTCTCGCCGCGCATCCGGGTCAACGGCATCTACGTCGGCTCGATCATGACCAGCGCGCTCGAGTTCGTCGCCGGGGACCCGGCGATGATGGGCCAGCTCGAGGGCAAGACCCCACTGGGTCGCGTCGGTGAGCCCGAGGACATCGCCGCGGGGGTGCTCTACCTCGCGTCGAGGGCCGGGGGCTACGTCACCGGCAAGATGATCGAGATCGACGGCGGCATCCAGCAGCCGACCCTGGACCTCGGCTTCCCCGACGTCACCGGCCACGACGTCACCGCCTAGGGTCGCCGGGTGGCTCACGACCCCGGGATCTCGACCGCCTACTCCGTCTCGCCCGACTCCGGTGAGCACTGGACCGTCGAGGGGGCCTGGGAGGTCGCGCCCGGGATCCACCGGATCCCGCTGCCGCTGCCGATGGACGGGCTGCGCGCGATCAACGTCTACACGATCCAGACCGACGAGGGGCTGACGCTGATCGACGGCGGGTGGCACATCCCGGTCGCCCGCGAGCTGCTCGAGACGAGCCTGCGCTCCATCGGCGCCGGCTTCGGCGACATCACGCGCTTCCTGGTCACCCACGTGCACCGCGACCACTTCACGATGGCCACCGTGCTGGGGCGCGAGCTCGGCATCGACGTCGCCCTCGGGCTGGGCGACAAGCCCGCGCTCGAGCTGCTCAACCACAGCCACGAGCTGACCGAGAACCCCTTCCACGCCGTGCTGCGCTCGGCCGGCGCCGGCGTGATCGCCGAGGAGTGGGAGCGGCTGCAGGACGCCGACGAGGACCTGCGTCCGCTCTGGCAGTACCCCACCTCGTGGCTCGACGGCGACCACGAGATCCCCGTCGGCGCCCGCACGATCGACGCCGTGCACACCCCGGGCCACACGCCCGGCCACTACGTCTTCGCCGACCGCGCCGACGGGCTGCTCTTCGCCGGCGACCACGTGCTGCCGACGATCACGCCGTCGATCGGGTTCACCGTGCCGCCCACCACGCAGCCCCTCGGCGACTTCATGGCCTCGCTGACCAAGGTCCGCGCGCTGCCCGACCTTCGGGTGCTGCCTGCACACGGGCCGGTCGCGCCGTCGACCCACGCGCGCGTCGACGAGCTGCTCGCCTTCCACGAGACCCGCCTGGCCGACAGCCTGGCCCTGGTCGCCCCCGGCGGCTCCACGGCGTACGACGTCGCGCGGGGGCTGGGCTGGACCCGTCACCTGCACGCCTTCGACGGCCTCGACTGGTTCAGCCGCGGGATGGCCGCCATGGAGACCAAGGCCCACCTCGACCTGCTGGTCGCGCGCGGCGACCTGGTGGGCGACGACAGCGCCGTCGACACCGACGGGGTGCGCTACTCGGTGCCGCCGGCTCGGTCAACGCAGGCGTGACCCGGCCGTCGGCTCGCCCCTGACCACCTGCAGGGTCTCGTACGCCGTCGCCTCGTCGTCGCAGCGCACCCGCACCACGACGTCGAGGTCGGTGCGCACCGGCAGGGTCGGGAAGCTGTTGTCCTCGTGCAGGGTGGCCAGGGCGAGCAGGTCGTCGTCGGCGGTCGGGGTGCCGGCGGGGTGGACGGTGATCCACACGTGCTGCGGCTCGCGGGGGGCGTCCTGCTCGGGCAGCCCGTCGTCGGTCACCGGCCGCAGCGGCGTCAGCAGCAGGACGTCGTCCCACGCCAGCATGGTCTCGTTGGCGGCCGGGCCGTGCTCGGCCCAGGCGGGCCCGCCGTAGAAGGCGCGCAGCGACTCCCGTCGCGCGGCCATGTCGGGGAAGCTGCGCAACCAGACGAAGCGGTCGGGCCGGTCGTGGTCGCGGAACTGACCGACGACGGTGATCCCGACGGCTTCCTGGGTGTGCACCAGCTCGCGGTCGAACACGTCGACCAGGTCGTCGGTGCGCCCCGGCCGCAGGGTGTACTGGCGCAGCTCGAGGACGGTGTCGCTCACGGGGCGGCCCTTCGCATCGGCAGGTGGAGGATGCCGTCCTCGAGGAACTCCGGGCCGGAGACCTCGAAGCCGAACGTGGAGTACCACCCGGCCAGCGGTGACTGGGCGTCGAGCACGACGTCGCGGCCCCGGCAGACCGACAGCGCCGTCTGCACGACCATGTCGGCCAGGCCTCGGCCGCGGGCCGGCGGGTCGAGCGCGACGCGACCGATGCGCCAGGTGTCGCCCGCGTCGAGCACCCGGGCGCAGCCGAGCAGCGTGCTGTCGTCGGTGAGCAGCACGTGGCGCGTCCCGGGCTCGAGGTCCCAGCCGTCGAGGTCGGGGTAGGGGCACTCCTGCTCGACGACGAAGACCTGTTGGCGCAGCTGCCACAGGGCGTACTGCGCGTGGGCGTCGAGACGGTCGAGGGGGACGGCGACGCAGCGGATGGTCATCGCAGGAACTCCTGGGTGTGGTGCCACGCGCGGCGTGCCTCGGGCAGCCCGGGCAGCAGCGGGAAGACGTGGATGAGGTCGGGCGCCTCGAGGTAGGTGAGCGACCACCCGGCCGCGGCGGCCAGGTCGACGAGGAGCCGGCACCCGGCGACCAGGAGGTCACGGGTGCCGCACACGACGAGGGTCGGCGGCAGGCCGGTGAGGTCGCCGAGGGCGGGGGAGACCTCGGGGCGGCCGAGGTCGGCCGGATCGCCCGCCCACCACCCGGCGTACGTTGAGAGGTTGCGCAGCGACAGCCACGGATCGATCGCGTCGAGGTCGTGGGTCTCGGGCGTGCTGGTGGTCAGGTCGACCCACGGCGCGTGCAGCACCAGGTGGCTCGGCAGGGTCGCCCCCCGGTCGCGCAACGACTGGACCAGCGCCAGCGCGAGGCCGCCGCCGGCGGAGTCACCGGCCACCACGACCCGCTCCTGGCGCGCGGTGTGCTCGGCCAGGTCGTCGACCAGCGCCTCGTGACTGTCTCGCCACGTGTGCTCGGGCGCCAAGGGGTAGAACGGCATGACCACCTCGGCGTCGAGGTGGCGCGCCAGCCGGGTCGCGTAGCGCACGTGCACCGCGTCGGCGGGCGACACGAAGCCGCCGCCGTGCAGGTAGTAGACCGTCGTGCGCGGGGTGCGGCCGCGGGGTCGGATCGTGTGCACCGGGAACGGGAGCTTGCGCGTGCCGACCTCGAAGCGCCGCGCGAACCCCGGCACCAGCCCGGTGGGCAGCGGGCGGAAGAAGAACTCCGGCGTCGCGTGCAGCGCCTCGATCCCGGCCCGCACGACGGCGGGGTCCTCGCTGCCACCAGCCCCCCTGACCCTCGGGACGACGTAGGCGTAGAAGGCGTGGACGAGGCTCGGCACCCCACCACCCTGGCACGCCGGTCGAGGAGGCCGCCTACGGTCGCCACGAGATCGTCGGATCGCAGCGTCCCACCGACTCGTCCCCACGGTGGTCGAGGAGGCCGCCTGCGGCCGTCCGCCGTGCGGACTGGAACCCACGGTGGTCGAGGAGGCCGCTCGCGGCCGTCACGAGACCACCCGACCGCAGCGTCACACGGACTCGACCCCACGGTGGTCGAGGAGGCCGCTAGCAACCGTCACGAGACCAACCATCCGGCACGATCCGCGTGCAGCGGAGCCCGGCTTGGTCCTCGGCCGACGTCTCCACCGGTTGCAGCGGCACCCACGGGTCGTCGGGATCGTGCACGACCTCGTGCTCGACGTCCCAGGGCATGACCGGCGGCTCCCCACGCTGGCGAGCACGGGCGCGCGGCACGTCGACAGAGTTGCCCTGCCGCGCCGACCAGCAGCGGCTGGCCAACGAGGGCAGCAGGTCGACCCGGCCATCGATCAGCGCCTCTCGCTTGCTCCGCCGCCAGTTCTGCACCTGCTTCTCGAACAGGAACGCGTCGTGGACCGAGGCGAACTCCGCGGCCCACACCAGGGCGACCGGTAGTCGATGACGGGTGTAGGCCGCTCCCTCACCCGCCCGGTGCTGGGAGACACGGCGCTCGAGGTCGAAGGTGCTACCGACGTAGTAGGACCCGTCGGCGCAGCGGAGCATGTAGGTCCAGGGCATGGCGGGACGATGCCCTCGTCGTGGTGGTCGTCGCCACCAGCGTGGTCGGGCCTGTGGATGGAGGAGGTCTGACGCTGCGGTGTGGTGGTCTCGTGACGGTTGCT
>CALRVO020000035.1:0-14309 GCA_943371595.1 Sphingomonas paucimobilis | reverse complement strand
TCATGCGGGCACGTCCTCCGACACCTTCTCCGGGTACTGATCAGGGTTGACAGGATCGAGGAGCTGGTCTGCCCAGAACATCGTGATGAGGTCGCCGTCTCCTACATTCGTGATGTTGTGTACCCACATGGTCGGCATGTCGACGAAACCAGGTTCCGTGCCGTCCACCTTGAACTTGACCACCTGATCGTCGAACAGCCTACGCAGGCTGATTTCAGCCGTGCCGCTCACTACGTAGAAGCGCTCGACCTTGTGCAGGTGGTAATGGTCGCCCCTGGTCGCCCCTGGCCGCGTCGTGGACACGAACGTCTGGCCCGTGCCTCCGTGGGTGCGCGTCGTCTCGAAGAGCTCACCCCGGTCGTCCGCGTGGACCGTGGCGCTGAACGGGAACTGCTGCGGGAACGTGTAGGAGCGGTAGGTGTTGAAGAGATCGATGCGGAACTGGTCCGTCAAAGCAGGGATCTCACCGCGTGTGTAGAGCTCGTGAAACTCGCGAATCTGTGCCAACACCTGGCTTACGGCGTGGCTGTCCGCCAACGGGGCGAGCTGTTCGTCCTGGGTGCCCGACATCGCGTCGATCAGGTGCTGAGCCGCGCGCTGGGCGTGCAGCAGGGGCACCTTACGATCGTCGATCACCGCCGGGCTCTCGCCGTGCGCCACGGCATGGCAGAAGGTCGCCACGAATGAGTTGTACTTCGGCCGCCCGTGCTCGCCGAACAGGTTGGGCAGCAGGACGTCCGCCAGGGACCCACCCACCTGGCCGACTGCTGCCTGCAGCAACGCGGCGGCTGATGCCTTGCCTACGCCATAGGGGTTGTCGAGGTGGGCCTGGATCGAGTTGGCGTACACGACGCGCACAGGTCGGCCGGCCGACACGATCGCGTCGGCGAGCTGCCGAGCCAGGTGCATGTTGCCCTCGCGCACCGCGTCGTCAGACTCCGCACGGTTGACGCCTGCGAGATGCAGCACGACGTCCGCATCCGCCACGTGCTCCCGCAGGAGGTGCGGGTCGGTGAACTCCTTGCGACCAAGCCGCGCCGGGTCGAGCCCAACTAGTGCTCGTAAGCGGCATGCCGTGTGCCAGCCCAGGAAGCCGTGCCCGCCGGTGATGACTACCTTCACGAGACACCCTCGGTCGGAAGGCCAGCTGCCTCGAGCTCGCGCCGGATGCCAGGAAGCTTGCGGAGCAGGACTTTTACGCCTTCGACGTCAAGGCGCTCGGTGTTGTGAGAGGTGTAGTCGTGGTCGACGACCGTAGATTCGCCTTCCTCGAAGAACAGCTCGTACTCCAGGGAGCGCGCGTCGAGCGGGACGCGGTAGTAGTCACCCCTGTCGTCGGCCTTCTGGAGCTCCTCTCGACTCAGGAGCGACTCGTAGAGCTTCTCGCCGTGCCGGGTGCCGAGGGGACGGATCTCGGGCTGCTCGACCCCGAACAGAGATGCTGTCGCGAGCGCGAGATCTCCCACAGTGCAAGCAGGTGCCTTGCGGACGAACAAGTCACCGGGCTCGGCGTTCGAGAACGCATACTCCACGAGGTCGACGGATTCGTCGAGCGACATCAGGAACCGGGTCATGGTGGGATCGGTGACCGTGAGCGGCCGGCCGGCCCGGATCTGGTCGACGAACACCGGGAGGACCGACCCGCGGCTGTACATGACGTTGCCGTAGCGGGTGATCGACACCGTGGGGCCGCGCTCGCCGTGGTTGCGGGCGTGCGCCTGCGCGACCCTCTCCATCATGGCCTTCGAGATCCCCATCGCGTTGATGGGATAGACGGCCTTGTCCGTGCTCAGGCAGACGACCGAACGTACGCCGACTCGGTGAGCGGCGCGCAACACGTTGTCGCTCCCCTCGACGTTGGTGCGCACCGCCTGCATCGGGAAGAACTCACAGCTGGGCACCTGCTTGAGCGCAGCGGCGTGAAAGACGTAGGCGACCCCGTCTATGGCGTCCTCGACGCTGCGGTAGTCGCGCACGTCACCCACGTGAAACTTCACCCGGCTGTCACCAAGCTCTCGACGCATCGCGTCCTGCTTGGCTTCGTCCCGACTGAGGATGCGTATCTCGTCGACGTCGGTGGTGAGCAGCCTCCTCACCATGGTTGACCCGAACGAGCCGGTCCCTCCGGTCACGAGCACGGGGTCGCTCACGGTCGTAGTCACTGCTGTTGCCTTCCGAGTCGTCCTCCAGGTGCCTCGAGTTTCAGCACCGGGCTACTTGATCTTGTGTTCGGCCGCCACTGCGGCCAGCACGGACGCGAGTCGAGCTGCGCCGACCTGCTCTGCTTGATGTGCCTCGTAGTAGGCCTGCCCGCTTTGCCCCAGCCTTCGACGATCCTCGGGCGTCATGCTCCGCAGGTCGAGCACGGCTGCCGCGAGCTGTTGGGGGCTCTCGGGGTCGACGGCCAACCCGGCACCGGCTTCACGCACTATCTCAGCCGCGTCTCCGGCAGCGGACACCAGCACCGGGTGGCCGGCCGCCATCACCGACTGCAGCTTGCTCGGGATCGTGACGGCGAACAAGGGCCGATCCGCCAGGCTCACGAGCTGCACGTCGGCCTGCCCCATCAGCGCAGCCATCTTCTCCCTCGGCTGCGGATCCACGAAGTGGACTCGGTCCGGGCAGACCTCAGCCGCCAGCGCTGCAAGCGATTCCTTGTCCATCCCGTCCCCCACCAGGACCAGATGGCTCGAGGCTTCCCTGGGCAGCTGGGCGAAGGCCCTCACGACTGAGTCGAGCGCCTGCGCGCTGCCGTGGTTGCCGGCGTACATCACCAGGAAGTCCTCGGCTCCGAGGCCGAGCTGGTGCCGAAGATCATCGGTTTCGCTTACACCCACCTCGAGGTCACCGATCCAGTTGGGGATGACTGAGATCTTGTGCGGCGGGACGCCCCGGGAGGCGAGAAGATCGGCCATCCCCGGCGCGATCACGACGATGCGGGCTGCGCCCCGGTAGGCCACGTTCACAAAAAGGGTCGTCAACCCGCGCGCCAGGGCGCCGACGCGGCCACCCAGGAAGCCGGAAGCGAAGATCGAGTCGGGCCAGACGTCTTGGATCAGGAGGACGTACGGCACGCCGTGCAGTCGACGGGCCAGCATGGCGGGTAGGGCCGCGGTGGCCGGCGACGAGTAGACGAGGGTCACGTCACGCGTCCGGAGGCGTCGCCGCCCGAATACGGCAGCAGACAACGCCCACGACAGGTAGTTCAAGATGCGCCCCGCGGCGCTCGCGTCATGACTCGGGTAGAGCGGCGTACGGTGCACCGTCGCACCCCCCACGACCTCACTGCGCCGCTCACATGCCCGATGGCCCTCATGGACGATGCCGATCGGATAGTTGGGCACCCCGGTGAGGACCTCGACGTCGAGCCCACGTCGTTTGAGCGCATCGACGATCCATACCGGTTGCGATACTGGCTCCGGGGGGTACCACTGGCACACGAACGTCACCGAACACGTGCTCACCTGGCCGGTACACCCTTGACTGTCGCGCCGCCTGCAACGTCCTTCACGACGCAGGCAGAGCCGCCGACCGTTGCCCCGCGGCCTACGGTGAGACCGTTCAGGATGACGCCGGCTACACCGACTAGCACCTCATCCCCAAGGACGCAGTCGCCCGACACCGATGCGAGTGGGTTAATGCTGACGAAGTCGCCCAGGCTCGAGTCGTGGCCAACGGTTGCGTTCAGGTTGAGATGGACGTATCTGCCGATGACGACGTTGGTCGTGACGCGAGCGCCTGCGCAGATCACCGAGCCGTCGCCGACCTGAACATCGAAGCCGAGAGATGCGCTCGGGTGCACCAGCGTGATCGGTCGAGCGCCACCTGCCTCTAGCTTCATGGCGACCGCACGCCGGGCCGAGGGCGAGCCGATACCGATGCTGAACGCCACTGCATCCAGGCGCGACGTCAGCTCATCCGAATCGCCGAGATAGGGCACCCCTCGTTTGTCCAGTAGCGAGAGGTTGCGATCGCTCGGGGCGTCGTCCACCACTCCCACCACCTCGTAACGGACCTGTGCCGCGGCTAGGTTGATCGCCTCGACGACATCCAGGACCTCTCGTCCGAAGCCGCCTGCGCCGACGATCACCAACTGTTCAACCACGCTCTGAACCTCCGGTTCCGATGAACTCGGTCATGGTGGGGCCATGCTCATCCGAGATTCCGTTACGCGACAGCACACTTCTCACCGTACGGGCCATGATCCAAAGGTCGACTGCCAAGCTGCGGGTATCCACATACTCGACGTCCTTCGCGAACTTGTCGTCCCAGCCGATCGAGTTGCGTCCGCTGACCTGCGTGAGTCCGGTGACGCCGGGGCGCACCTCGTGCCGACGCCGCTGCTCCGGCGTGTACCGGTCGAGGTAACGCACCAGCAGCGGCCGCGGGCCCACCAGACTCATGTCGCCCTTGAGCACGTTCCAGAGGGTCGGCAGCTCGTCGAGGCTCGTGGAGCGCAGCCACGTGCCGAAGGTTGTGAGACGCTGCTCGTCGGTGACCAAGCCCGCCGCCGGGTCAGGGTCGAGCATCGTGCGGAACTTCACCAGCTCGAAGATCTGCTCGTCCTTGCCCGGGCGTTGCTGACGGAACAGCACCGGTGCCCCGAGTCTGCTGCGGACCAAGACAGCAATGACCGCCTGCAAGGGCAGGCTCAGGAACATGCACACGCCGGCCACCACCACGTCGATGGCGCGCTTGAGCCGGTCGTAGCTCGACCCGCTCACGGCTTCAGCACATCCAGGATCAGGGTCTCGACGAACAACGCGTCCTCGTCGGACAGTGACGAACCGGAGGGGAGCGTCAGACCGTTGGCGAAGAGGCGTTCTGACGTGCCGTCCAGGGTGCCGCTCAACCCGGCGGACACCGGCTGGAGGTGCATGGGCTTCCAGATCGGCCGGCTTTCGACATCTTCTGCCGCCAGAGCGGCGCTCACGTCGTGGACGGACCAAGCGCAGCCGGGACCGTCCATGACGATCGCGGTGAGCCAGCAGTTGTCCTCGGCGTCGTCGGCACCCCCGAGGACGCGTACCTCGGGCTGGTCTGCGAATATCGCGCGATAACGCTCCCGCATCGCCCGACGCCGGCCCATCATGTCGTCGAGACGGGACAGTTGGGCCCGACCCAACGCGGCGAGGACGTTGGACAGGCGGTAGTTGAAGCCGACCTCGGTGTGCTCGTAGTGAGGCACGGGCTCGCGCGCCTGGGTTGACAGCTTGCGCACGTGGGCGGCAAGGCCAGCGTCGCCGGTCAGCAACATCCCGCCACCGGAGGTGGTCATGATCTTGTTGCCGTTGAAGGAGAGCACCGAGGCCGCCCCAAACGAACCGGCCGGCCGTCCGCGGTAGGAGGCACCGAACGACTCCGCTGCATCGCACAGCAGCCGCGCGTCGAACTCGTCGCAAATCGCTGCGATCGTGTCGTAGTCGACGCACTTGCCCAGCATGTCGACCGGGATGACGACCGGGACGGATTTTCCCTGGTCCCTTAGATCCTCCATCGCCTGACGCAACAGTTCCGGACTCATGTTGCCGGTCTCAGCGTCGCAGTCGACGAAGTGCGGCTCCGCGCCCACGTAGCGCACGGCGTTGATGGTGGCCGCGAACGTGAGGGTGGAGACAGGGACGACGTCTCCTGGGCCCACCCCCCACGACACCAGCGCCAGGTGCAGTGCGGCCGTGCCCGAGGAGAGCCCCACGGCGTACGCAACCCCCACCCGCTCGGCGACCTCACGCTCGAAGGCGTCCAGGTCCGGGCCTGCGGGTGCGACCCAACCCGATCTCATAGCAGCCAGGACGTAGTCCTGCTCCAACTCACCCACATCGGGCGAGGACAGAAAGATCTTGAAGGACACCGTCAGACGCCCACAGGGCTTCGGTCGAGACTCGTGACTCGGCACCAGCCCCTCAGCATGTCGACGCCGCGCGCTCCCTCGACGTCCAGGTCCTTGACCAGGATCTGGTCGCGATCGATGGCGGGGACGTCGACGTGCGTGATCAAGTCGTGCACCGGTCGGCGGTCCGCCTCGGCGTCGGCGATCAATACCTCGTGGAGCTTCTCGCCGTTGCGCAAGCCGGTGTAGACGATCTCGATGTCGTGACCCGACTGCTCGATCAGCTGGCGCGCCACGTCGACGAGCCGTACGGGCTCGCCCATGTCGAGCACCATCACCTCCGCGTCACTGCCGATCGCGCCCGCCTGCAGCACGAGCTGGCAGGCCTCATGGATGGTCATGAAGTAGCGGGTGACCTCAGGGTCGGTCACGGTCACGGGTCCCCCCTGCGCGATCTGGCTCGCCCAGGCGGTGAGCACGGACCCGCGGGAGCCGAGCACGTTACCGAAGCGGACGCTCATGTAGGTCCCGTCTGCCTCACGTGCGACGTCGGCCGTCACACGCTCGGCGACGCGCTTCGACATCCCAAGGACGCTGGTCGGGTCGGCGGCCTTGTCGGTGGAGATGTTGACGAAGCGCTCGACGCCCACCGCCTTGGATGCCTCGAGCACGTTGATGGTGCCCAGCACGTTGGTCTTGACAGCCTCAAGCGGGTACTGCTCGAGCATCGGCAGGTGTTTGAGGGCTGCAGCGTGGAAGACGACCTCGGGCCGACGGTCCTCGAAGATCCGGCGCACCGCATCAGCATCGCGGATGTCGCAGAGGATGACTTCCTTGGTGTCGAGCAGACCGTGCCCGTAGATCGTGAGTTGCGCGCCGTGCAAGGCCGACTCGTCCCGGTCGAGCATCATCAGCTCGGCGGGCTCCCAGAGGGAGATCTGCCGTGAGAGCTCGGCGCCGATGGAACCGCCGGCCCCAGTGACCAGCACCCGCTTGCCATGGAGGAAGCCGGCGATCGAGGCGAGGTCGGTGTCCACGGCACCCCGACCAAGGAGATCCTCGGTGTTGATGTCGCGGATGTCGCGAATGGAGATGCGCGTGCCGAAGAGCGCTGCCACCCCGGGCAGGACCTTGAGGTCGACACTGATCTGCTTGGCACGCTCGGCGAGGTTGGCAAGAAGGTCGGACGTCGCGGAAGGGATGGCCGCCACGACGGTCGTGACGCCGTGGTGCAACACGGCGGTCTCGAGGTCGGCCAGGGTCCCGCGGACCGGGATGCCCTCCACGCGCAGGTGCCGCTTCCACGGGTCGTCGTCGAGCACGGCGATCGGGGCGTAGGGCGAGTCCGACGAGGTCCGCATGGACCGGATCAGCTCACGGCCCGCGTTGCCGCCGCCGATCACGATGACCGGCGTGCGACCACCGTCGCGGTCGAGGTAGAGCGCTTGGTGCACCAGACGTCGCCAGCTGGCGCGGACGAGGAGCATCACAACCAGCGCCGCGAACCCGGCTCCGAACGGGACGGTTCGGGCGACGAGTGCGCCGGGGCCGAGGACGTTGACGAACTGCGCGCCGACGATGCTGACGCTGATGATGAGGGCCAGCTGAATGGTCTCGTCGACGCTAGCGATTACGTTGCGACCCTGGTAGAGCTTGAGGCCCGCTCCTAGGGCGGTCGTGATGACGATGCTGACGACGGCAAGAAGCGCGAGCTTGGGCCAGACCATGGAAGAGATGGGACCGTCGTAGCGCAGGAGCGCGAAGACGACGTAGCTGGCTGCAATGGCCGCCGAGTCAAATGCCAACAACAGCACTCGCCGGTGACGTCGCAAGACGACCGGCAGACGGTTGAGCGAAGCCGTCCTGGTCCCGCCTGCATCATCCGTCATTTCGTCCATCTCCCCCATTGCCGAGTCAAGGTCCGGGCCGACACTGCCTCACCGAACGGCTTCTCGCAGCCAAAGGAGAACATTGGAGTGCATGAGATGCAACTTGTGCTGCAGCACTGAGAATGGCTCCTTTACTTTAGGTGCCCCACCGGGCATTCGCCCCTACTCCGAAAGGGTGAATTTCCCGGTCTAGAGCGTCTGCAGTGATCCCTCTAATTGACTTTTGTGTCGTTGTTTGGCGTGCACAGCGAAGGTCGTAGGCCGCCGTCCTCGCCGCGCACGAATCGGTGAGGATCCTTTGTCCGCGAGAGACATGAGGGATGATCTGGCGCATGTTGACCCCGCGGCGCTTGGTGCTCGCTGTAATCGGTGTCGTGGTGCTGGCCGTGGCTTGGAGCGTGTGGACCGCCTGGCGGACCGAGCGGGATCTCAGAGCGGCAGAGCAGGCCGTGACTCAGCTGCAGTCGGCGGTCGAGAACGGGGACGACGAGTCCCGGGATGCGGCGGTGGCAGATCTGCAGGCCGCCGCTTCGTCCGCCAGGGAGCACACCGACGGCTTCTGGTGGGCCGCGATGACCAAGGTCCCGGTGTTCGGCGACGACGCCGCGGGCGTCGAGGCACTCAGTGCCTCAGTCGACCTCGTCGCTCAGGACGCCGTGGGACCCCTGGTCGCGACCGTCGACTCGCTCGACACGGTCATCTCCGACGGCCGGGTCGACCCCGCTCAGGTCTCGGCACTCGACGCGCCGGTCAGTGGCGCCTCCCGCGCGATGCGCGAGGCCGCTGCTCTCGTCGCGGCACAGGATCCGGCGGGCTTCACCTCCGCGCTCCGCACGCGCTACGAGGACTACGAGACACGCCTCAATGACGTGACCGCCGACTTCCGGTCCGCTGAGACAGCCGTCGACGTGCTCCCAGGCGCGCTCGGCGCCGACGGTCCTCGCGACTACCTCTTCGTGTTCCAGAACAACGCCGAGGTCCGCTCCACCGGTGGGCTGCCGGGGTCGTGGGCGCGGGTCCACGTCGAGGACGGCAAGCCGGAGCTGATCGAGCAGGGCACGGGCAGTGACTTCGCACCCGGGAAGCGGCAGGCCGAGCTGACCTCGGAGGAGCAAGCGGTCTACGACCAGCTGCCCGCGATCTACTTCCAGGACGCCAACTTCATCCCCGATTTCCCGCGGGCAGCCGAGCTCTTCGACGAGTTCTGGGCGAAGAAGTACCCGCGGATCGACCTGGACGGGGTGCTCACGCTCGACCCGGTCGGCATGTCCTACCTGATGGAAGGCACGGGCCCAGTGACGGTAGGTCCGCTGACGCTCACGACAGACACCATCGTCGACGAGCTGTTGAGCAACACGTACCTCACGGTGCGCGACCCGCTGGCGCAGGACGAGCGTTTCCAGCAGGTCGCCCGCGCCCTCTTCAGCGCCACCACGACCGATCTCGCGTCCCCCGTCGACTTCGCGACGGGGGTGAGTCGCGCTATCCGTGAGGGCCGGCTGCTCTACGCCCCGTTCGACGACGAGGAGCGCGACCGCCTCGCCGGCACTGCGGTGCTGGGTGAGCTGGCCGGCGACGACGGTGACACCCCACACGTCGACGTCGGCGTGAACGACTCGACGGGCTCGAAGATGTCCTACTACCTGAGGTACCGCGCAGACGTGCGAGCGCAGACCTGCACCGGCGACAAGCAACAGCTCGCCGCTTCGATGACGCTCAACCAGACCATCAGCCCGTCAGACGCCAAAGCACTACCCGACGACGTCACGGGTGGGGGCTTCTTCGGCATCCCTGTCGGCAACCAGCTCGTGACCCTACGGATCTACGGCCCCCACGACGGGACGATCGACAACGTGCGGGTCAATGGCAAGAAGCTCGAGGTCAAGGAGGGCCTGATGATCGACGGTCGACCCGTGGTCACGGTCGCACCGCTGATCGACACCCTGGACGACATGCTGGTGACGTGGGAGATGACGACCGGCGCAGGTCAGACAGGTGCCGGCGAGCTGGGCCTCACCCCCAGCGTGGTGCCCGGCACGGGCGACGCGCGCTTTGCGAGCGCTTGCTGAGTCCACTCCCTGTCTGAAGATCAGCACGCCGCGGCGCAGCCTCACCTCGCCGGCGAGACAGGCCTGTTCACGGAGTCGTCCAGTCCGGCGACGAAGTCTCGGACGCAGTGGTCGAGAGAGATCTGGGGCGACCACCCGGTCAGGTCGTGCAGACGATCCGCAGACCCGACGATCTCCCGCGGATCCTCGGGTCGGATGCGCCTGTCATCGACCCGCGTGGTGACGCCTGCGATCTCCAGCGCGGAGACGAGAAGGGCCAGCAGGTCCTTCCCTGCCCGGCTCTGACCGGAGCAGACGTTGAAGATCCACTCGTCCGTCTGCCCCGTCGTAGCTAAGAGATGGTAGGCGCGCGCGACATCCCTGACGTCGGTGTAGTCACGCCTCGTGGACAGGTCGCCGACGGAGATCTCGCGCGCGTCGCTCATCGCCATCAGCTGCCGGTGCAGATCCGGCAGCAGAAATCCCGGGCCCTGACCGGGGCCGACGTGGTTGAACGGGCGCGCCACGATCCAGTCGAGGCCGCGGCGCCGGTAGTAGCCCACCAGGTTCTCCACCAGGACCTTGCTGACGACGTAGGGAGACGACATGGCGAGCCGGGCGCCTTCGGTCAGGGGCCCGGGGCCGCTGGCGTCGTAGACCGCCCCGCTGCTGACCACGACCACACGTGCTGCCGGGGCATGCACGACTGCCCACGCGGCGAGCTGGTTGATCATGGCGCCGTTGACGTCGAGGTAGTCCTGGGGGTGGTCGAACGACGGACCCACCGCAGAGAGGCCGGCGAGGTGCACTACAGCCTCGACGGCGCCGACCGCGGGCCAGGGCCCAGTCAGATCGGCCGGGACGTAGTCGTCCAACGCCAAGCCGGCCAGCGGCTGGGGCTCTCGAGCCAGCCCGATCGTCTGGTAGCCGTCGCGCCGGAACTCATCCACCACGTGCGGCCCTACAAAACCGTTGACCCCAGTCACCAAGACGCGCTTGGTGGGCACGCGCACGTCACCCAGCCTGGAGCAGGCGGAGGTCGTGCTGAACCATGCGGCTCACGAGGCCGTCGAAGTCGACCTCGCGGTGCCAGCCGAGGATCCGCTCGGCCTTCGACGGGTCGCCGAGAAGGATGTCGACCTCGGCGGGCCGCATGAACGCCTCGTCCTGCTTGACGTAGGAGCTCCAGTCGTTGATGCCGACCTGGGCGAACGCGACGGTTAGGAACTCCTCGATCGAGTGGGTCTCGCCGGTCGCGAGCACGAAGTCGTCCGGCTCGTGGTGCTGCAGCATCTGCCACATGCCGCGCACGTAGTCTCCGGCATAACCCCAGTCACGCTTGGGCCACAGGTCACCGAGCGTGACGAACTCCTGCTGGCCGAGGTGAATGGCGGCCACGGCGTTGGTGATCTTGCGGGTGACGAACTCCAGACCGCGCCGCTCGCCCTCGTGGTTGAACAGGATGCCGGTCGACACGAACATCCCGTAGCTCTCGCGGTAGTTGCGTGCGATCCAGTGGGCGTAGAGCTTGGCCACGCCGTAGGGACTGCGCGGGTGGAAGAGCGACTCCTCGTTGTAGCCAGACCCCGGCCGGTTGTAGTCGAGGCCACCGAACATCTCCGAGGTCGACGCTTGGTAGAACCGCGTGTGGTCGGCCATCCCGGTGACCCTCACGGCCTCGAGCAGGTTGAGGACGCCCTTGGCGGTGATGTCGGCGGTCAGCTGGGGGTTGCGGAACGAGTAGCCCACATGACTGATCGCGCCCAGGTTGTAGATCTCGTGCGGACGGGACGTCAGGACAGCCTGGATCAGGGAGGTCTGGTCGATCAGATCTGCTTCGATGAGGTGGACCCACGGGAACTCGGCCACCAGGGCCTCCTTGCGGGCGTTGCGCTGGCCGCGGATCAGGCCGTAGACCTCGTAGCCCTTGCTGTGGAGCAGCTCAGTCAGGTGACCGCCGTCCTGGCCGGTGATGCCAGTGATGAGTGCCCTGCGTGCCTCGGTCAATGCGTGTCCCATGTCTCGGATGGAGGGTCGGTTTGATTGTGTCACCTCGGACAGGGGCTCTGCGCTGGTCTGGCCGACTTCTCAGTCGGCCCCCGGAGACCCCGAAATGACTCGTACCCCGGCGCAATGCACCGGGGTACGAGAAAGTGCTACATCAGGTCTCGAGGATCAGCGACCGACGCGGAACTGGCGGTTACCGCTCTTGGAGCTGCGGAAGATGCCGTTGTCCTTGCTCTGGAAGGTGACCGTGACGTTCCAGACACCCGGGTTGTTGAACTTGCGGGTCAGCGTGACCTTGCCGCTCGCGGTCGGGACGCTGCGGGTCGCGAACTGGGCGCCGCCACCGACGCGCTTGAAGCGGAAGACGAACACGCCGGCCGGACGGGCGGTGGTGCCGACGGGGCGGACCGTGGCGGTGAAGGTGCGGCGCTTGGGGCCGTCGCCGTTGGGCTGCACGGTGAGACCGGTGCGCGTGTCGAAGCAAGCACCCGGGTAGTTGGGACGGGCGCAGGACGCCGACGACGAGACCGACGTGGCGGCGACGAGGCCCGCGGACATCAGGAACGCGGCCAGCAGGCCTGCGATGAGCTTCTTCATATGTGTTTCTCCCTGGCGCGGTGACCGAGTCGAGATTCGAGTAAGACGAGAGGAAGTAGATCACAATCTTTTCGATTGTCTAAAGGAAGGCGCCAATCGGCCCCAAAGCCGATGTCGGGGAGGGTATTGGGGCCACCTGCGAGGGTGTGGACCCCCATCATCAAGGCGGTCCTGACACTGCCCAGGCGTAGCCAGTGGGCCAATTCAGCTTCGAAACCGGGGTCCGTCGTCGGTGGACGACTGCACGTCGCCGGCGTCCCCCATGCCGAATCAGGCGACCTGCCACATGCGCGGTACCTAAAAGTGATGATGACCGCTCACCGAGTGGTCTGGATGGGCCGGTCGGAAAGGTATGCGTGGCGGCCTAGACCGAGGCCTGCCGAAACCTCTGATGCCGTTCGGACCGGGTCAGCAGGTGCTTGCGAAAGCGGCGTCGCGGGTGCCGGGAGCCACCCCGGGAGTGACCTGGACGCGCCCGACCCCGTCCTGACCGGGGCTGCTGCCCATCGTCCAGCGCAGCTCGATGTCGCCGGAGCCGTCGACCAGGACGGGGATCGTGATCGACGGCCGCCCGGCGATGGTCACCGCTGTGAACCGGGGCAGCCGGACGTCGTCCAGGAAGACGTCACCGAGCGTGCCGCCGTGGGGCGCGTAGAGCCGCACGAGCACTTGCTGGCTTCCTTCAGCGATGCCGTAGACCCCGCCGCCCGTGACGTAGTCGGGCAAGGTCCGCGCCTCGGCGGCGGGGATCGTCTGCCGCAGCACCATCGAACCCTCGAGCTGCTGGACCCCGTCGGCGCACGACGTCGACCCGACACGGGTCTGGTAGTCGAGGTAGTAGGACATCTTCGCGCCGGTGGCGTCGTCGACCGTCACGTCGACGTGAGGGACCCGGCCGTCGTCGCCACTGAGCTCACCGGCGATGCGGGTGCCCGCCAGCCGGTCGGCGACAGGCTCGTCGAAGGAGGCGAACAGCAGCCGACGCTCACTGACCGCCTGCCGGGCCGCCTCGACGAGGTCGCGGGGCGAGGAGACGTCGGCGGTCACCGCGGTGAAGACGGAGGCGGCCGCCCGCCGGAAGAGCGCGTCCTGCTGCCGCGGGTCGTCGACGGAGAGGTAGACCTGGTTGAGCATCTGCTGCACCACGGTCTCGGGAGTGAGCGTGTAGCCGTCGCTGACCACCGGGCCGGTGGCGCGCAGCAGGTAGGACAGGGCGACCGTGTCGAGGGTGAGGACGCCGTCGAGCGGCACGTCGGCGTGCTCGGTGTTCCAGAAGGCGTCGAGGAGCGAGGCCGCGCGCGGGAAGTCGGGGACCGTCAAGGGGTTCTGGAAGTAACGACCGATCACGTCGCCGTAGACGGCCGTCTCCTGGCTCGACAGCGGCAGCACCGGCTGCTTCGTCACGTCGAAGTCGGCGGCGGAGCCCTGCTCCTGGAGCTCGAGACGGCCGTCCTCAGCGTGGACCCGGGCCCAGGAGCCCGACAGCCCGCCGGTGGCCCGCACCTCGGCGTTGTTCTGGAAAACCAGCAGGTAGTCACGAGGTCCGTCGGCACCGAGCAGGGTTGGGGCGACCTCCGCGGCCGTGCGCGCCGAACGGAGCCCTTGGCTGGCCTCGGTGACGAGCCGGACGTAGTCGGCGACACGGTCCCGCAGCGGGCCCACGTAGCCACTGTCGTCGAGGTGGTCGACCTCCCCGAGCGCGGACGAGACCGAGGCGTCTGCAGCCACGAGGCGGTCGCGGACTGTCCGGACACCTTGGACGTCGACCTGGCCGTCGGCCACCAGGCCCTGGACCAGGTCGGGCAGCCCCACGAGCGCCGGGGCGGCACCTCCGGCCAGCTCGTCCAACGAGGCGCTCACGGCGCGGACCGCGTCGAGGTCGTCACCGATCCCCGGTAAGACGGTCAACGCACCCCACCACGGCCCGCTGGTCCTGCG
>CALRVO020000034.1:0-14565 GCA_943371595.1 Sphingomonas paucimobilis | reverse complement strand
CGCTGATCCAGCTGCTCCTGCCGGTGATCGTCGGCGGCGCCGGCATCTTCGGGCTGGTCAAGTCGCGCGAGTCGGGCATCAGCCTGCAGTACGCCGCCTACGTCTACGCCGTGCTCGCCGTCGTCGCGACGGTCGCGGCCGCCCTGCGGATGGACAACCTCACCTCGGCGACGTCGAGGCCACGCGAGCAGCTGCAGGTGGTCAAGCACCGGCAGACCTGGGTGATGTCGTTCCTCTACATCGGCACCTTCGGGTCCTTCATCGGCTACTCCGCCGCGATGCCGCTGCTCATCAAGCTCAACTTCTGGGTGCCCGACCCGGCCCCGCTCGGCACCGGCATCTTCTTCGCCTACTTCGCGTTCCTCGGCGCGGGCATCGGCTCGCTCACGCGCCCCTTCGGCGGCTGGCTGGCCGACCGGCTGGGTGGAGCCCGGGTCACCCTCGGTGCCTTCTGCGGGATGGTGGTCTTCACCCTGGCCGTGCTCTGGACGCTGACGCAGCTGCAGTCCAACCCGACCGCCGACCCGGCGATCGCGCTCGACAACAAGGCGTGGTTCCCGGCGTTCCTGACCTTCTTCCTGCTCATCTTCGCCTGCACCGGCATCGGCAACGGGTCGACGTACAAGATGATCCCGGCGATCTTCCGTCGCGAGGCCGAGCAGGAGACGACGCCGCACACCCCCGAGCGCGTCGCCGCGGTGCACGAGGCGACCAAGCAGTCGTCGGCGGCCATCGGCGTCATCGGCGCGGTCGGCGCCCTGGGCGGCTTCCTCATCCCGATCGCCTTCTCCTCGCCGTGGGTCGAGGACCCGCTGTCGGCCACCAAGGGCGCGTTCATGGTCTTCACCGCCTACTACGTGGTGTGCGCCGTGGTCACCTACGCCGTCTTCCTGCGCCGCCGGTCGGCAGCTACCAGCCTGGCGACCGCGGGGATCTGAGCGTCTCGATGACCGACACCCACTGCCCCTACTGCAGCCTCCAGTGCGGCATGTCCCTGGTCCCGGGCCGGGGCGGTCTCCGCCTGGAGGTGCAGGCGTGGTCGGAGTTCCCGGTCAACGAGGGGGCGCTGTGTCGCAAGGGCTGGACCGCCACCGGCCTGCGTGGCCACCGGGAGCGGCTCACCACGCCGCTGGTGCGCGACGCTGCGACCGGTGAGCTGGCCGCCGCCACCTGGGACGACGCGCTCGACCTGGTGGCCTCCCGGGTCACGCAGGTCCAGCGGGCGCACGGCAACGACGCCGTCGCCGTCTTCGGCGGTGGCGGCCTGACCAACGAGAAGGCCTACCTGCTCGGCAAGCTCGCCCGGGTCGCCCTCGGCACGAGCCAGATCGACTACAACGGCCGTTGGTGCATGAGCTCGGCGGCGTCGGCGGGCAACCAGGCCTTCGGCGTCGACCGCGGGCTGCCCTTCCCGCTGGCCGACGTCGAGCAGACCGACGTGCTCGTGCTCGTCGGCTCCAACCTCGCCGAGACGATGCCGCCGGCCGCGCGCCACCTCGACCGCCTCCGCGAGCGCGGCGGCAAGGTCGTCGTGATCGACCCGCGTCGTACGCCGACCGCGGACCGCGCCGACCTGTTCCTGCAGCCGGTGCCCGGCACCGACCTCGCGCTCGCGCTGGGGGTGCTGCACTTGCTCGACGCCGCCGGCGCCGTCGACGAGGCCTACGTCGCGGCGCGCACCACCGGCTTCGACGACGTCCGCCGCTCGGTCGCCTCGTGGTGGCCCGAGCGGGTCGAACGGGTGAGTGGCGTGGGCGCCGGTGAGCTGCGCGCGCTGGCCGCCCTGCTCGCCGGCGCCGCCAAGGTCACGGTGCTGACCGCGCGCGGGGCCGAGCAGCACAGCCAGGGCACCGCGACCGTGCTCGCCTGGATCAACGTCGCCCTCGCGCTCGGCATGTGCGGCAAGCCGTCGGCCGGCTACGGCTGCCTCACCGGTCAGGGCAACGGCCAGGGTGGGCGCGAGCACGGCCAGAAGGCTGACCAGCTGCCCGGCTACCGGATGATCGACGACCCCGCCGCCCGCGCCCACGTCGCCGGGGTGTGGGGCGTCGAGCCCGAGACCCTGCCCGGCAAGGGCCTGTCGGCCTACGAGCTGCTCGACGCGCTCGGCACCGACGGCGGACCGAGAGCACTGCTCGTGCACGCCAGCAACATCGTGGTCTCGGCCCCCAACGCCGTCCACGTCACCGAGCGGCTGGCCTCCCTCGACCTGCTCGTGGTCTGCGACGTGGTGCTCAGCGAGACCGCCGCGATGGCCGACGTCGTGCTGCCGGTGACGCAGTGGGCGGAGGAGACCGGGACGATGACCAACCTCGAGGGCCGCGTCATCCTGCGCCAGCAGGCGGTCGACCCGCCCGCGGGCGTGCGCTCCGACCTCGACGTCATCGCCGCCCTGGCCTCGCGTCTCGGGTCGACCGCGTCGTTCCCGACCGATCCCGAGACGGCGTTCGCCGAGCTGGCCCGTGCCTCGGCCGGGGGGCGCGCCGACTACGCCGGCATCACCTACGACCGGATCCGCACCGAGCGCGGCGTCTTCTGGCCCTGCCCGAGCGCCGACCACCCCGGCACGCCCCGGCTCTTCGCCGACGCCTTCGCCACCCCCGACGGCCGCGCCCGCTGCGTCGCGGTCGACCACGTCGGCGCGGCCGAGCAGCCCGACGACGACTACCCGGTGCACCTCACGACCGGCCGGGTCCTCGCGCAGTACCAGTCCGGCGCCCAGACCCGCCGCATCGCCGACCTGCCCGACGGCGGCCCCTTCGTCGAGCTGCACCCCATGCTCGCCGCGCGCATCGGGGCCCGCGACGGCGAGCCCGTCGTCGTCACCACCCGCCGCGGCGAGCTCAAGGCGCCGGCGCGCGTGGTCACGACTATCCGACCCGACACCGTCTTCGTGCCCTTCCACTGGGTCGGCGCCAACCGGCTGACCAACGACGCGCTCGACCCGTCGAGCCGGATGCCGGAGTTCAAGGCCTGCGCCGCGGCGGTGCGGGCATGAGCGTCCCGCTCAGGATCGTGGTCGTCGGGGCCGGCATGGCTGCGGTCCGGCTGGTCGAGGGCCTGGTCGGGTCGTCCGCCCCAGGGGGAGCCAGGACGCACGCTGGGGCGGACGACCCGATCCAGGTCACGCTCGTCGGCGACGAGACCCACCTGCCCTACAACCGGATCCTCCTCTCGGCGGTGCTCGAGGGCACCCACGAGCCCGCGGCCCTGACCCTGCGCTCCGCCCGGTGGTACGCCGACCACGGGGTCGACCTGCGCCTCGGGTCGCGGGTGCTGGCCGTCGACCTCGCGCGCCGCGACGTGATGCTCGTCGACGGCGAGACCCTGCCCTACGACCGGCTGGTGCTGGCCACCGGCTCGATCCCGACGCTGCCGCCGATCCGCGGGCTCGTGCAGGTCGACGGCCGCCTGCACGACCGGGTGCACGCCTTCCGGCACCTCGACGACTGCACCCGCCTGCTCGCGGCGCTGCCGCACGCGCGCCGGGCCGTCGTGGTGGGCGGCGGGCTGCTCGGCCTCCAGGTGGCGCGCGCCCTGAGCGTCCGCGGCATGGCCACCGAGGTCGTCGAGGGCGGCGAGCACCTGCTGCGCAGCCAGGTCGGCGCCCAGGCGGGCCGGATCATCGCCCGCGACCTGCGCCGCCTCGGCACCGAGGTCTACACCGGCGCGCGGGCGGTGCGCCTCACCGACGGCGGGCTCACTCTCGACAACGGCCACACCCTGTCGACCGACCTGGTCGTGATGACCGCCGGCGGCCGACCCTCGACCGGCCTGGCCCGCAACGCCGGGCTCGAGGTGCGCCGCGGCGTCGTCGTCGACGAGCACCTCACGACCAGCGACCCGCACGTGCACGCGATCGGCGACTGCGCCCAGCGTGGCGACCGCACCACCGGCTTCGTGCCGCCGGCCTGGGAGCAGGCCGAGCTGCTGGCCGCCCACCTGACCGGCCGGGCCGCCCCGCCGTACGACGGCAGCCGGACGGTCGCCCGGCTGCGCGCGACCGACCTCGAGGTGGCCGTGCTCGGCGACGCCGATGCCGTCGGCGAGGTCGTCGAGGTCTCCAACCCGGTGACCGGGTCGCACCGCCGCCTCGTCGTCGCCGACGGGCGCATCGTCGCCGCGACCCTGGTCGGCGACCTCTCGCGGATCGGGCTGATCACCCAGCTCTACGACCGGGGTACCCGCCTGGCCCCCCACGAGCCCGGCGACCTGCTGCTCGGCGAGCGCGCCGCGACCCCGCTGGTCGTCAACGACGCGTCCGAGGTCTGCTCCTGCGCCGGCGTCACCGCCGGCGCGATCCGCGCGTGCGCCTCGCTCGAGGCCGTGCGCGACACCACCCGCGCCACCACCGGCTGCGGTGGCTGCACCGACACCGTCCGCCACCTGCTCGCCGCCCGCACCCTGGAGGTCACCCCCTCATGAGCCCACATCACCGCAGGACCCTGGTCGTCGTCGGCCACGGCATGGTCGGCCACCGCTTCGTCCAGGCCGCGATCGAGCGCGGCCTGACCGAGACCCACGACGTCGTGGTCGTCGGTGAGGAGACGCGCGCGGCCTACGACCGGGTCGCGCTCACGTCGTTCTTCGAGGTGGGCGCCGACGCCCTGTCGCTGCTGCCCGAGGGTGCGTACGACGACCCGCGGGTCCGTCTGCTGCTGGGCCGGGCCGTGACGGGGTTGGACCCCGAGACCCGCACGCTCCTGCTCGACGACGGCGAGGTGCTGACCTATGACGAGCTCGTGCTCGCCACCGGCGCGGCGCCGTTCGTGCCGCCGGTGCCGGGCCACGACCTGCCCGGCGCGTTCGTCTACCGCACCGTCGAGGACCTCGAGGCGATCCGGGACGCGGCCGCCGGGGCCCGCGTCGGCGCGGTGATCGGCGGCGGGCTGCTCGGGCTCGAGGCCGCCAAGGCCCTGGCCGACCTCGGGCTCGAGACGCACGTGGTCGAGATGGCGCCGCGGCTGATGGCGGTGCAGGTCGACGACGCCGGCGGCGCCTGCCTGCGGCGCCACGTCGAGGGCCTCGGGCTCACCGTGCACACCGGCGCGATGACGACCGCGGTGCTGGGGGACACCCACGTCACCGGACTCGGCCTGAAGGACGCAGACGCGATCCCCGCCGACCTCGTGGTCTTCTCGGCCGGCATCCGCCCGCGCGACGCGCTGGCCCGCGCGGCCGGCCTCGACGTCGCCGAGCGGGGCGGCGTCCTGGTCGACCAGCAGTGCCGGACCTCCGACCCCCACGTGTGGGCCGTCGGGGAGTGCGCGGCGCCGGGAGGGCGGATGTACGGCCTGGTCGCGCCCGGCTACGCCATGGCCGAGGTCGCCGTCGACGCGCTCCTCGGCGGCGACGGGGCCTTCACCGGTGCCGACCTGTCGACCAAGCTCAAGCTGATGGGCGTCGACGTCGCATCGTTCGGCGACGCCTTCGCGACCACCGACGGTGCTCTCGAGCTCGTCTACTCCGACGCCGTCGCGGGCGTCTACAAGAAGCTCGTGGTGAGCGACGACGGCACCCGCCTGCTCGGCGGCGTCCTGGTCGGCGACGCGTCGGCGTACGGCGTGCTGCGGCCGATGCTCGCCACCCCGACCAGCGCCGGTCTGCCGCTGCCCGCCAACCCGGAGGAGCTCATCCTGCCGGTCGGCTCCGGGGCGGGAGGGTCGGGCGGGATGGTGCTGCCCGGCGAGGCGCAGGTCTGCTCGTGCAACGACGTGACCAAGGACGACATCGTCGCCGCCGCCGCGGCGGGGGAGACCACCCGCGCCGGCTCGACCTGCGGGTCGTGCAAGGCGCTGACCAAGAAGATCATCGAGGACTACTTCGAGTCGGTCGGCACGGTCGTCGACCGCAGCCTGTGCGAGCACTTCGCCCTGACCCGCCAGGAGCTCTTCGAGGTCGTCGCGATCCACGAGCACACGACCTTCGACGCCGTGCTCGCCGCCCACGGCACCGGCGGCCGCGGCTGCGACGTCTGCAAGCCGACGGTCGCCTCGATCCTGGCCAGCCAGCTCAACCACCACGTCCTCGCCGACACCCACCACACCGTGCAGGACACCAACGACGCCTACCTCGCCAACATCCAGCGCAACGGCACGTACTCGGTCGTCCCGCGCATCCCCGGCGGCGAGGTGACCCCCGAGGGCCTGATCGTCCTCGGCGAGGTCGCGCGCGACTTCGGGCTCTACACCAAGATCACCGGTGGTCAGCGCATCGACCTGTTCGGCGCCCGGATGGAGGAGCTGCCCGCGATCTGGCGGCGGCTGGTCGACGCCGGCTTCGAGTCCGGCCACGCCTACGGCAAGTCGCTGCGCACCGTGAAGTCGTGCGTCGGCTCGACCTGGTGCCGCTTCGGGGTGCAGGACTCGACCCAGCTCGCCATCGACCTCGAGCTGCGCTACCGCGGGCTGCGCTCGCCGCACAAGCTCAAGGGCGGGGTGTCCGGCTGCGCGCGCGAGTGCGCCGAGGCGCGCGGCAAGGACTTCGGCGTCATCGCCACCGAGAAGGGCTGGAACCTCTACGTCGGCGGCAACGGCGGCGCCACCCCCGTGCACGCACGGCTCCTCGCCGGCGACCTCGACACCCCCACCTTGATCAGGTACCTCGACCGCTTCCTCATGTACTACGTCCGCACCGCCGACCGGCTCCAGCGCACCGCGCCGTGGGTCGATTCGCTCGACGGCGGGCTGGAACGCGTGCGGGCCGTGGTCGTCGACGACGTGCTCGGCCTCGGCTCGGAGCTCGAGGCGGCGATGGAGCGCCACGTCGGCGGCTACTTCGACGAGTGGAAGGCGACCCTCGACGACCCCGACAAGCTGCGCCGCTTCGTGTCGTTCGTCAACGCCCCCGACGTGCCCGACCCCCACATCACCTTCACCGAGGAGCGCGGCCAGGCCGTCCCCGGCGACGCCACCGGCCCGGTCTCGCTCGGCGCCTCGATCCCGGTCGGTGCCCCGTGACCGCCGGGACCGAGCAGTCGACGTACGTCGCGGTCTGCCGTCTCGACGACATCACCCGCGAGAGCGGCGTGCTCGCGCTGGTGTCCGGCGAGGCCGTCGCGGTCTTCCGCACGTGGGACGACCAGGTGCACGCGCTGTCCGGCTACGACCCGCTCGGTGGAGCGTGCGTGCTGGCCCGTGGGATCGTGGGCACCCGTGGCGGCGTGCCCTACGTCGCCTCGCCCCTGCACAAGCAGGGCTACGACCTGCGCACCGGACGGTGCCTCGACGACCCGGAGGTCAGCGTGCCGACGTACGACGCCACAGTCCGCGACGGGGTCGTGCTCGTCGCGCCGGGCGCGCGGGAGGCGTGACCGGCGTGCGCGCCGCCGGGCGGACCCCATGACCACCCCGACGCCCCCGGCCCTCCCGCTGTCCGGGTTCCGGATCGGCGTGACCGCGGCCCGCAAGGTGGAGGAGCAGATCGGCCTGCTGGAGCGCCGTGGTGCCACTTGTGTCTGGGCGCCCGCGTTGTCGACCAACCCCAACCACGTCGACGCCGACTCCCTACGGGCGGCGACGGCCGAGGTGCTGAGCGCGCCGGTCGACCTGTTCCTGGCCACCACCGGCATCGGCATGAAGACGTGGTTCACCGCGGCCGAGGCCGACGGCACCATCGACGCGCTGCTGGCCCACCTCGGCGAGGCCGAGATCCTCGCCCGCGGGCCCAAGAGCGTGGGGGCGCTGCGCCGCCGCGGGCTGCGTGAGCTGTGGGCGCCCGAGTCGGAGGAGTTCGACGACGTCCTCGAGCACCTGCGCGGGCGCGACCTGACCGGCAAGCGGATCGTGGTGCAGGAGCACGGCCAGTCGCTGTCGATGGTCGCCCACGCGCTGCGCCGGCGCGGGGCCGACGTCCTGACCGTCACCGTCTACCGCGTCGAGCGGGCCGACGACCCGGGGCCGATGTTCCACCTCATCGACGAGATCGCCGACCGCAGCGTGCACGCGGTGACCTTCACCTCGGCCCCGGCCGTCGCCGCGCTGATGGAGGCCGCCGGGTCGACCGGGCGCCGTGAGGACGTCGTCACGGCCTTCCAGGCCGACGTCGTCGCCTCCTGCGTGGGGCCGGTCACCGCTGCGGCGTTCGAGATGTGGGGAGTGCCCTCGATCTTCCCCGACCGCTCGCGCCTGGCCGCGATGGTCAAGCAGCTCGAGACCGAGCTGCCCTCGCGCACCGACGGCCTCCAGCTCGACGTGGGTGGCCGCACCCTGCTGCTCCACGGCGAGGTGCTGCTGGTCGACGGCGTCGAGGTCAGGCTGTCACCGGCGCCGCTGGCCGTGCTGCACGCCCTCGTGGTCAATCCCGGGCACGTCGTGTCGCGTCGCGACCTGCTCGCCGCCCTGCCGTCGGGCACCGCCGGCACCGAGCACGCGGTCGAGATGGCGGTCGCGCGTTTGCGCGCAGCCGTCGGGACGCGGATGATCCAGACCGTGGTGAAACGTGGATACCGCCTGGCCGTGACCCCGTGACGTCGACGACGGGTCCCACGGCGCTGGTGACCGTCGCCCACGGCACCCGCAACCTCGCCGGCAACGACGTCGCCCGCCTGGTCGCCGAGGCCGCCGGCGCCCGGCTGGGCATCGAGGCACGCGCCTCCTTCGTCGAGCTATCCGAGCCGCTCTTCTCCGACGTGATGGTCGAGGCCGAGGTGCCCACCGTCGTCGTGCCGCTGCTGCTGTCGACCGGCTTCCACATGCGCAGCGACCTGCCCGAGGCGGTCGCCCAGGCGTCGGTCCCCGTCGTGCTCGGTGCCCCGCTGGGCCCCGACCCGCTGCTCGCCCGGGCCCAGGTCGCCCGTCTCCGCGAGGCCGGTGCGACACCGGGCCAGCGCGTGGTCCTCGTCGCCGCCGGCTCCACCGACGAGGGCGCGACCTGCGACCAGGTGGCCGCCGTGGCGCTGCTGGCCCGTGCGTGGGACGGTCCCGTCGAGCTCGCGACGCTGTCGGGGCACGGCTCCCGCCCGGTCGACGTCGTCCGGCCCGGTGACGTCGTCTCGCCCTACCTGCTCTCGCCCGGCTTCTTCCACGACCGCGTGCGTCGCGAGGCCCCCGAGGGCGTCGTCGTGGCCGACGTCATCGGTGCACACGAGCTGGTCGTCGACCTGGTCGTCGAGCGGGCCGAGGCCCTCGCGGCAGGCCCGTGCGCCGAGGCGCGCCCCGAGCGTCTGGTCTGCTCCTCGCCCCCGGCCTGGTGCGGCCGGTCCGGCTGCCGGTGGCCCGCCGCCTGATCCCCGTTCACGACCGGTCGAGCTCGACCGTCTCCGGGGTGTGCAGCCGCACCATGAACCGGCGCGCGTGCGCCGGCGCCGTCGTACGACGTGACACCAGCACCATCGTGGCGAACGCCAGCGGCACCGACCACGCGGCGGGCTGACCGACGACCACGTCGAACCACCCCTGCGCCTCGTCGTGGGCGAGGGTCCAGGCCACCGCGGCGACCGACCCGGTGCCCCCGACGAGCAGGCCGGCCACCGCGCCGGCCGCCGTCAGTCCGCGCCACCAGATGCCGAGCACCAGCAGCGGGCAGAAGGTCGAGGCCGCGACCGCGAAGGCCAGGCCGACCGCGCGGGCGACGCCGAAGTCGGGCAGCACCACCGTCGCCAGCAGGGGCACGACGACGGCGACGAGGGTCGCGACCCGGAAGGCCGCGAGGTCGTCGAGGGCCGGCAGCCGCCGCGACGTGACGTCCTGGGTCAGCACGCCCGCCACCGCGATCGCCAGACCGGAGCTGGTCGACAGGAACGCCGCGAACGCGCCGGCCGTCACCATGCCGGTGAGCACGTCGCCGAGCAGGCCGGGCACGATCAGCCGGGGCAGCTCGAGCACCAGGCTGTCGGAGGCCGCCGGGTCGGCACCGTAGGCCCGGCCGAGCGCGGCGTAGACCGGCGGCAGCACGTAGAACAGGCCGAGCAGCACGAGCACCGCCAACGTCGTGCGCCGCGCGGCCCGGCCGTCGGGGTTGGTGTAGAACCGCACGACCACGTGGGGCAGACCCATCGTGCCGAGGAACGTCGCCAGCACCAGCGAGTACGTCGTGTAGAGGCCCTGGCCGCCACCGCCCCCCAACGGCACCGACCAGTCGCCGGCGGTCGCGCTCGGCCCGCTCACCTCGTCGCCGGCCCAGACGACCAGCAGCACCGCGGCGGGCACCAGCATCGCGCTGAGCTTGAGCCAGTACTGGAAGGCCTGGACGAACGTGATCGAGCGCATGCCGCCGGACCCGACGTTGACCAGGACGACCGCGCCGACGACGACCGGGCCCACCCAGCGCGGCGCGTCGATCGCCGCGGCCAGCGTCAGCCCCGCCCCCTCGAACTGCGGCAGGAGGTAGAGCCAGCCGATCGCCACCACCAGCACGCTGCACAGGTTGCGCACGTGCCGCGAGGCGAGCCGCGCCTCGGCGAAGTCGGGCAACGTGTAGGCGCCGCTGCGGCGCAGCGGCGCGGCCACCAGCACCAGGAGCACGAGGTAGCCGGCCGTCCAGCCGATCGGGTACCACAGCATCTCCGCACCGAAGGTGAGCAGCAGCCCGGCGACGCCGAGGAACGACGCGGCCGAGAGGTACTCGCCACCGATCGCGCTGGCGTTGAGCCCCGGCCGCACCGTGCGGCTGGCGACGAAGAAGTCGGACGTCGTGCGCGACAGCCGCAGGCCGTAGGTGCCGATCGCCAGGGTCGTCAGGGTCACCAGCACGACCGCGACGAACCCGGGGACGGTGCTCATCGGGTGCTCATCGTTCGATCTCGCCCATCAGCTCGGCGAAGTCGCGCTCGTTGCGCTCGGCCCGACGTACGTAGCGCCAGCCGAGCAGCACCAGCCACGGGTAGACCAGGACCCCGAGCACCAGCCACGCGACCGGCACCCCCAGCACACGCACGCTGTCGAGACCGGGCGCCACGAAGAAGACCAGCGGCAGGCTGCCGACGGTGAGCACCAGCAGTCCGAGGATGCGCGCCGCCAGCAGCAGCTGCTCGCGCAGCAACGAGCCGAGGTAGACCCCTCCCAGCGGCGTCTCGTCGTCGATGTCACCGGTGCGCGGCTGCGGGCGGGGGCGCGCGTGCCGGTCGGGCCCGGTGACGCGGGTCCGCCGCGGCGGCTCCCCCGGCGCAGCGCTCATCGGGATAGTCCCTGACGGAAATCAAGAAATCCGAGGCGTGGGAGCTGATTTTCGTCAGGGACTATCCCGACGGGGGCGCTCACAGCTCGCCCCGGCGCAGCAGCCGCTCGCGCAGCTCGCGGGTGTTGCGCCGGCTGACCACCAGCTCGACGCCGGGCGCCGGGCCGACGACCACGGTGCACCGGCCCGCGTCCATCCGCACCTGGGTGACGTGGGCGGTGGCGACCAGGACCGAGCGGTGGATGCGGACGAAGCCGGCCTCGGCCCACTCCTCCTCCAGCGTCGACAGCGGGACGCGCACCAGGTGGCTGCCCGACGCGGTGTGCAGCCGGGCGTAGTCGCCCTGTGCCTCGACGTGGGTGACGCTCGAGCGGGGTACGAAGCGGGTGACGCCGCCGCGCTCGACGGGGATCTGGACGTCGGCGACCACGGTGGCGGTCCGCTCGGCGGCGCCGCCCTCGACCACGCGGCGCACCGCCTCGGCGAGACGCTCGGCGCGCACCGGCTTGAGCACGTAGTCGACCGCGCGCAGGTCGAACGCCTCGACGGCGTGGGCCTCGTGGGCGGTGACGAAGACGATCGGCGGGGCCTCCTTGAAGCGACCGAGCACCTCGGCGAGCTCGAGCCCGGTCAGCCCCGGCATCTGGATGTCGAGGAAGACGCAGTCGACGTCGCCCTCGCGCAGCACCCGCAGGCCGTCGGTCGCGGAGTCGCACGTGCGCACCGACGCCACCCGCTCGTCGCGCGAGAGCAGCCACTCGAGCTCGTCGAGCGAGGGGCGCTCGTCGTCGACGACCAGCACGCGCAGGCCTGTCATGCCGACACCCCCGCGGCGAACTTCGGCACCCGCACGACCACCTTGGTGCCGGCCCCGGGCGCCGTCTCGACCACGAGCCCGTAGTCGTCGCCGTACGTCGAGCGCAGGCGGGCGTCGACGTTGCCCAGCCCCACGGAGTCGAGCGCGGTGTCGCCGGCCAGCGCGCGACGTACGCGCTCGGGGTCCTCGCCGGCGCCGTCGTCCTCGACCTCGATGACGCAGTCCTGGCCACGGTCGCGCGCGGTGATCGTCACGTGCCCGACCCGGTCGACGCCCTCGAGCCCGTGGCGCACGGCGTTCTCGACCAGGGGCTGCACGCACAGGAACGGCACCGCCACCCCGAGCACCTCGGGCGCGACGCTCAACGTGACCTGGAGCCGCTCGCCGAAGCGGGCCTGCTCGAGCAGCAGGTAGCGCTCGATGGAGCGCAGCTCCTCGGCGAGCGTCGTGTAGTCGCCGTGGCGGCGGAAGGAGTAGCGGGTGAAGTCGGCGAACTCGAGCAGCAGCTCGCGGGCGCGGTCGGGGTCGGTGCGCACGAAGCTCGCGATCGCCCCGAGCGAGTTGTAGACGAAGTGCGGGCTGATCTGGGCCCGCAGCGCCCGCACCTCGGCCTCCGCGAGCCGGGTGCGCGACAGCTCGAGCTCGGCGAGCGCCAGCTGACCGGAGACCCAGGTCGCGACCTCGTCGGTGGCGCGGGCCAGGCCGGCGGTCTGGTACGGCGCGAACGCGGCCAGGGTGCCGACGATGCGGTCCTCGACGACGAGGGGACTGACCACCGCTGTACGCACCTCGCAGCCGGTCGCGTCGCACCACAGGTCGCCGCGGTCGAAGCTGCGGGTGCGGCCGCGCTCGAGGGTCGCGGCGAGCAGCACCGGGACCTGTCCCCGGTGGTGGTCGCCCGCGCCGTCCCACGCCAGGCAACCGACGGTGTCGGTGACGGCGAGGGCCGGCGTGCCGAGCAGGGCACGCAGGTGACCGGCCGCGCGAGTGGCACTGTCCTGGGTGAGGCCCTCGCGGAGCGCGGGAGAGGCCAGCGAGGCCTGGTGGAGCGTGCGGAAGGTGGCGCGGTCAGCCTCGGTCCCGAGGTGTGTCCGCCGCCACAGCCGTGCCATGGCGCCATCCGACCACATCCTCACGCTGATGCGCGCCGATGCACGCCGATGCGCGCCAGCCCGGACTCAGCGGAAGTCGATGAGCAGCGTGCCGGTGTCCTCGAGGCCCGACGCGACCCGGGGGATGGTGTCGGCGGTGTCGTGCTGCGGGTCGCGCTGGAGGTCGTCGGCGGCCAGGGAGAGCGGCACGGTGGGCTCGAGCACCGGCGGCGGGGCCGGGGGCGCGGCGCGCTCGGTGACGCGGGCGCGGAAGCAGCGCGCCTGGTAGGGCAGCTGCATGCCGTCCATGCCGCGGCCGTAGTCGTCGTAGAGCGCGAGCAGGTCGGCCATCAGCCGGTCGCGGGCGTCGTCGGGCAGCACCGCGACGTTGGAGCGCGAGCGGGCGAGGTCCTGGATGGTGCGGCGGTCGACCGACTGCCAGTGCTTGAACGCCGTCTCGTCGACCTCGTGGAAGTCGTCGGAGGCCTCGACAGCCGCCAGGGGGCCGGTCAGGTTGTCGTGCGTGCCGATGATGCGGCCGAGCTTGCGGACCCACGGGATGCGCTCGTCGCGGTGGTTGTAGACGACGGCGAGGTGGCCGCCGGGGCGCAGCACCCGGGCGACCTCGGGCAGCGCCACCGCAGGGTCGAACCAGTGCAGGCACTGGGCGGCGACGACGACGTCGACGGACTGGTCGGCGACGGGGATCTCCTCGGCGCTGGTGGCCGAGGTGCGCACGTCGGGCAGCCGGCGCCGCAGGACCGCCAGCATCGCCTCGTCGGGCTCGGTGGCGTGCACGTCGTGGCCCGCCGCGACCAGGCGCTGGGTCAGCTTGCCGGTGCCGGCGCCGAGCTCGAGCACCGTCGCCGGTCGGTCGCCGACGAGCCACGCGACGGCGGCGTCGGGGTAGGACGGCCGACCGCGGTCGTAGGCGTCGGCCACGGCCCCGAAGGATCGGGCGCGGCGCTGGGGGTGCTCGGTCATCGGTGCCGATCGTACGGCGCGCGCGGGCGAAGGGATGGTCGACGCGCGGCCGCCCGCGGCGTGGGATGGGGCGCTCGGTAGCGTGCTCGGGTGAGCGCGGATCCCCTGGCCTGGTTGGTGACCCTCGAAGGGGTCCCCTCGGCCTACGCGGCGGCGCGCGACGGCATCGACGTCGTGCTGCGCGACCGGGGCCTGCGGCGTACGTCGCCGGAGACGACGGCCGAGTCGCTGCTGCGCGGGGCGCACGCGAGCGCGGTGCTCGAGGGCTCCACCGCGACGCTGGCGCAGGTGCGGGTCGGCGAGGGTGACGAGATCGCCGCGGACAGCGTGCGGGTCTCCACCGAGCTGCTCTCGCTGGCCCCGACCCTGGGCCGCTCGCCGCTCCAGGCGCTGGCCCGCATCCACGCGCTGGCGGCGACCGGCTCGGTCGCCGACGACCGTCTCGGACGCCCGCGCGACCCCGAGTCGGCCGCGCGGCTGCGCGACGTCGCCGCCGTGCTGACCTCGACCACCGACGCCCCGGCCCTGCTCGTGGCGGGCCTCGTGCACGCCGAGCTG
>CALRVO020000033.1:0-14590 GCA_943371595.1 Sphingomonas paucimobilis | reverse complement strand
TTGACGATGGGACTCGGATGTCATTCCTGCGTGGGCGGCTGCTGGTCGCGACGGCCTGCGGGCCCCTGCTCCTGGGGGCCTGCTCGAGCGCGGCGTCGTCGCCGACGGCGAGCCTCGCTCCCAGCCCTGGAGCGTCTGCTGCTGCTGGGGGTGGGGCGGGGAACGCGGACGAGTCGGGTGGCGGTGCGGTCACGCTGGCCTTTGCGGGCGACACGCACTTCGAGGGTGAGCTGGCGACGCTGCCGTTCGAGCCCGGCTCGACCCTGGGGCCGATGTCCCAGGTGCTCCGCTCGGCCGACGTCGCGATGCTCAACCTGGAGAGCGCGATCACCCTGCGGGGCACGCCGTCGCCGAAGGAGAAGGAGGACCCCGGCAACCGCTACTGGTTCTCGGCCCCGCCGCAGGCCCTCGACGTCCTGGACCGGTCCGGTGTCGACGTGGTCTCGATGGCCAACAACCACGGGGCCGACTACGGGGTCGTCGGTGTGCGTGACAGCCTGCGGGCCGCCGCACGGAGCCGGGTCGGCGTCGTGGGGATCGGTCGTGACGTCGAGGAGGCGTTCCGGCCCCACCGGGTCACGGTCCGCGGCACCGACGTGGCCGTCCTCGCCGCCGACGCCTCCCGGCGCGAGAGCGCCGATCCGGTCTGGGCCGTCGCTCCCGGCTCGGGGCCGGGGCTGGCCACAGCCCGGCTGCCCCACGTGGGCCAGCTCGTCAGCGCGGTCCAGGAGGCGGAGCGGCGCGAAGACCTCGTGGTGGTCTACCTGCACTGGGGCCGCGAGTACGACACGTGCCCGACGCCCGACCAGCGCGAGCTCGCGCGGGTGCTCACCGAGGCCGGCGCCGACGTGGTGGTCGGGACCCACGCCCACGAGCTGCAGGGGGCAGGCGCGGCCGCCGGGGCCTACGTGTCCTACGGGCTCGGCAACTTCTTCTGGTACCACGGCCTGCGCCCGGACACCGGCGTCCTGCGGCTCACCGTGCGCGACGGTGACGTCGTCGGCGAGGAGTGGGTCCCAGGGACCATCCCGATCACCGGAGGCGCCCCGCAGGCCCTCACCGGCCCGGACCGCGCCGCCGCCCTGGCCGACTGGGAGCGGCTGCGCGGCTGCGCCGGCCTCGACCCCGGGCCCGGGCCGGGTCCGGCCGCGTCACCGGACGACGGTCCCCCCGGTGACGACCTGCCGCCCTTCGCCTCGTCCGTGCGCCGGATCGGTCCCTCGATGCGGGCGCGGATGAGCAGCAGCCACGACGCCGCCACCTGCCCCGTCCCGCTGAGCGACCTGCGCTGGCTGACCCTGCGCCACGTCGGCTTCGACGGGCGCTCGTACGACGGCACCATGGTCGTCCACGCCGACGTCGCCGACGACGTCGTGACGGCGTTCGCCGCCCTCTACCGGGCCCGGTTCCCGATCCAGCGGATGCGCCTGGTCGACGTCTACGGCGGCGACGACAACCGGTCGATGGCGGCCAACAACACCTCCGGCTACAACTGCCGTCGGGTGGCGGGCACGACCTCGTTCTCCGACCACGCCTACGGTCGGGCCATCGACATCAACCCCGTCCAGAACCCCTACGTCCTGGGCGCGACCGTGCTCCCCGCGGCCGGGGACCGCTTCGTCGCGGCGGACCGGTCGCCCGGCGCCCGCACCGCACCCGGGGTGATCGGGGAGGACGACGTCGTGACCAGGACGTTCGCGCGCCTGGGCTGGGACTGGGGCGGCGAGTTCGGCGACCCCGACTTCCAGCACTTCAGCACCGACGGAGGCTGAGTCACCGGGTGACCGGGTCGGGCACGACCGCGAGGTCGACGACGTCACCGACCACGACCACCCCGCCCTCGAGCACCCGGCAGACCGACCCCCCGCGGTGGCGCATCGCGTGGTGGGCGCCGGGGCCGATGGTGTCGTCGAGCAGCTTGCAGGGGGCGGCGACGCGGACGACCTGGAGCAGCACCGGTCCGACCCGGATCAGCGCGCCGGGCTCGCGGGGCACCACCCCGTGGTCGAGGGTGAGGTTGCGGCGGGTCAGGTGGGCCGGCACCTCGGCGCCGTAGACCTCGGCCGCCTCGGCCAGCGTGGAGAGGCTCTGCACGGTCACGTGACGGTGCTTGGTGCCGTGGTAGCGGTCGCCGACGATGCCCTTGCCGGTCTCGACCTCGACCCGGTCCACGTTGCGCATCGGGAGCCGGGTCGCCTTGGCCACGTGGAGGGCGTGGACGGTGGGCGGATCTGGCGTCATGGGTCCATTGTCAGGTCGCGACGAGCACGAGCGAGACCAGGGAGACCGACCACGACACGAAGCTGCCGACGAGGAAGTACTCGGTCACCTCGTGGATGCCGGGGCCCGCGGGCGAGGCGGAGGCGCGCGCCGACTGCAGCTCGGGGAAGCGCAGCAGCCCCTTGGCCGCGATGACGATGCTCGCGGCGGTGACCTCGCCGGCCAGGCCGAGCCCGACGATGAACAGCCGCTCCATCGGCCCCAGCAGCCGGCCGCCCTTGAGGGCCGGCGCCGGACCGGTCGTGGAGCGCATCGGGTTGGTGGTGCCGGTGACGCCCAGGACCAGCCGGACCACGACGTTGCCGGTCGACAGCTGCACCAGGAGGGTGCCCGCGACCAGCAGCGCCCGTCCTGCGTCGAGGTCGGTGAGCACGGGCAGGGACGACGCGGCGAGCCAGTCGCCCAGGACGGAGCCGTCGGGCGACCCCGCGGCCGAGGCCACGACCCCGGCGACCACCACCACGCCGAGCACCCCGAGCGGCAGGGCGAAGCGCTGGGCCCCGAAGCCGTAGGTGACGCTCTCGCCCCAGGCCACGACCGCCACGACGACCGCGGCGACGCCGAGCAGCCCGAGCCCGTCGATGCCCGCCAGGAGCGCGAGCACGACGACCACGACGGCCGAGACCGCCTCGGCCAGGCGCGGACGGGCCCACCAGGAGTAGACGAGGTCGGTCGTGCCGATCCCCAGGAGCAGCAGTCCCAGCCAGGTCATCGCGTCACTCCCCCTCACTGTCCTTCACTGGAGCGTCTCCAGCCACTCGCTCATGGTCACGACCACACCGATGCCGTCGCGGCGGACCCGTTGGGAGACCGCCGACTCCGAGACCTGCTCGGTGGCGGCGACCTCGCGCTGGGTCCGCCCGGACAGCAGACCACGCAGCACCGACAACGAGCGCGCATCGAGTCGTGCGACGAGCTCGTCGCGCGCCAGGAGCGCGGCGTCGAGGGCGCCGGTCGGCTCGGTCACGTCGGTCGAGCGGTACGCCGTGCGGGCGGCCCGCGTGGCCGGCCGGGTGGCGAGCGCCTCGACGGCCTCGATCGCCGCCCGGGCCGCCCACCAGCCCGGACCGTCCTCGATCCCGGCGGCGGGGTCGAGCACGGCCGTCGCACCGCGGCCGATGCCGCAGCGCAGGTCGTGCTCGGGCAGCAGGGCCAGGCGCAGCGCGAGCGTGAGGGAGGTGGCGGCCCCGACCGAGGGCACGGTGCCCTGGAACTCGTCGCCGACGGTGATCCGCAAGTCGGTGCCCCACCGGTCGTTGACCGTCCCCAGCGCGTCGGCGAGCCTGCGGTGCAGGCCCGCACGGTCGGCCACGACCCGCGACCCCACCAGGTCGCCGATGACGACGACCGGGGGTGACACCTTCAGGTCCGACATATGAAGATCATACCTTCATCTGCAACAAATGAAGGTGATGCCTTCAGGCGTTACGCGCTGAGGATCAACCCGCTCGTCGGCACCCCGGTGCCGGCCGTCACCAGCACGTGGGAGTCGGCCGCGGCGGCGACCGGGTTGACCGAGGTCCCGCGGACCTGTCGGACGCCCTCGGCGATGCCGTTCATGCCGTGGAGGTAGGCCTCGCCGAGCTGGCCGCCGTGGGTGTTGAGCGGCAACCGCCCGCCGACCTCGATCGCGCCGTCGGCGACGAACCCCGGCGCCTCGCCGCGCCCGCAGAAGCCGAGCTCCTCGAGCTGCATCAGCACGTAGGGCGTGAAGTGGTCGTACAGGATCGCCATCGGCATGTCGGCCGGGGTCAGCCCCGACTGGCGCCACAGCTCGCGTCCGACGACGCCCATCTCGGGGATGCCGATGTCGTCGCGGTAGTAGGACGTCATCACGAACTGGTCGCGACCGCTCCCCTGGGCCGCGGCGGTGACGTGGGCCGGCTTCTGCGGCAGGTCACGGGCCCGCTCGGCCGAGACGACCACCAGCGCCTGCGCGCCGTCGCTCTCCTGGCAGCAGTCGAGCAGGTGCAGCGGGTCGACGATCATCCGTGAGGCCTGGTGGTCCTCGATCGTGATCGGCCTGCCGTGGAAGAAGGCGGCCGGGTTGGTCGCGGCGTGACGCCGGTCGGCGACGGCGACCGCGCCGAAGTCGGCCGACGTGGCGCCGTACTCGTGCATGTAGCGGCGCGCCTGCATCGCCACCGTCGCCGCGGGGGTGCCGAGGCCGAACGGGTAGGACCAGGCGTTGTCGAGGCCGTTGGTGTTGACCTGGGTCGCCGCCGCGACCGAGAACTGCCCGAAGCGGCTCTCCGAGCGCTCGTTGAACCCGCGATAGGCGACCACCACGTCGGCGACCCCGGTCGCCACGGCCATCGCCGCCTGCTGGATCGTCGCGCACGCCGCGCCGCCGCCGTAGTTGATGCGGCTGAAGAACCGCAGCTCAGGTACGCCGAGCTCGCGGGCGACCGCGATCTCCGACGACGTGTCCATGGTGAAGGTGGTGAGGCCGTCGACGTCGGCGGCGGTCAGGCCGCAGTCGGCGAGAGCCGTGCGCACGGCCTCGACCGAGAGCTGCAGCTCGGAGCGACCGGAAGCCTTGGAGAACTCGGTGGCGCCGATACCGACGATCGCGGCCTTCCCGGACAGCCCGCCCGACGGCGCGCTCACACCGCCACCCGGACGGTGCCGGTGACGTGGTCACCGAGGGACACCCGGCCGACGACGCTGATCGTGGCGACGCCGTCGGCGACGTCGGTGACCTGTCCGCTGAAGGTGAGGGTGTCGTAGGGGTAGGCGGGTGCGCCGAGGCGGATCGCGATGCCCTTCAGGTCGGTGTCGTGGCCGGCCCAGTCGACGACGTACTTCTCGACCAGGGCGTTGCTGGTGAGGATGTTCATGAAGATGTCCTGGGACCCGGCCGCCTGGGCGACGTCGCGGTCGTGGTGGACGTCCTGCCAGTCACGGGTGGCGATCGCGGTGCTGACGATGGTGGTCGGGGTGAGCGGCAGGCTCCACTCGGGGATCACCTGTCCGGCCTCGAGCGTCCTCATGCCTTCCTCCAGATCGGCAGGGTCAGGTCGTCGTCGACGCGGTGGTAGTCGACACGAAGCCGGTCGCCGATCGCGACCTCGTCCACGCCGACGACCTCGCCGATCATCCGCACGCCCTCGTCGAGGTCGACCAGCGCGATGACGATCGGCAGCTCCTTGCCGGGGACCGGCGGGTGGCGGTGCACGACGTAGGAGAAGACGGTGCCCTCCCCCGACGCGACCTCGAAGCCTCGGTCGTAGGCGTCGCACGACTGGCACGCCGGCCCTGGTGGGAAGCGCTTGGCCCCGCAGGCGTTGCAGACCTGGATGCGCAGCTCACCGCCCCGGGTGCCGTCCCAGAAGAACTGCGAGTCGCGGTTGACCATCGGGCGCACGGTCATGAGGACTTCTCCTTCGGCACGAACTTGAGCACCCGGAAGAGCATCGTGGCGACCTTCTCGGCCGTGCCGTCGGGGTGGTCGACGTACCAGGTGTTGCGCGAGGTGACGAAGTAGCCGACGCCCATCGCCGTGGTCTTGGGCCCCACCACCGAGTCGAGAGCACTGGTCACGCGGACGTCCTCACCGACCCGCAGGTAGCGCTCGTAGCTCTGCTCGCAGTTGGTGCCGAGCACCGCGGTGTAGCCCTCGTCGGTGAGCATCTCGGTCATCCGGCTCAGCGGGTCCTCGGGCGGACGACGGCGGCCGAGGCCGGGCATCGTCCAGACCTGCGCCATCGACGGCGGCGCCTCGCCCCGGCGGAAGCGGTCGTTGTCGTAGCCCATCGCGTCGAGCCAGGTGCCGATGGTGGCCTGGTTGACGGCGTAGGGCGCCTGCGACTCCGAGGCCTCGCCGAGCGCCTTGATGCGCTCGGCCTCGGCCATGATGCGCTCGTGGGTGTCGCTCACCCCGTCGCTCACCCCGTCGCTCAACGGGGCACCCGCGGCAGGCCCAGCCCGAACATCGCGATCAGCTCGCGCTGCACCTCCTGCACGCCGCCCCCGAAGGTCAGCACCAGGTTGCGCTTGGCCTGGTCGTCGAGATAGCGGAGCAGTGCTCTCGTCTCCTCGTCGGCCGGGTCGCCGTAGCGTTGCACGATCGCGACCAGGTCGGCCGAGAGGTGCTGCACCTGGTCGGCGGCGAAGACCTTGGACGACGACGCGTCGCCCACCGAGATCTCACCGGTGGCGGCCGCACGGGCCACCTCCCAGTTGAGCAGCTCGTTGACGCGGAAGACCGCGGTCACGCGACCCAGGACGTCGCGCACGTCGGCGTGGTCGACGACGCCCGCCTTGGTCGCCCAGTCGACGATGCGGTCACGCAACCCCTCGATGCGGCCGGCCGGACCGAGCATGACGCGCTCGTGGTTGAGCTGGGTGGTGATCAGCTTCCAGCCCTGGTTCTCCTCGCCGACGAGCATGTCGACGGGGACCCGCACGTCGTTGTAGTAGGTCGCGTTGGTGTGGTGGGCACCGTCGGCCGTGATGATCGGCGTGAACGAGTAGCCGGGGTCGGTGGTGTCGACGATGAGGATCGAGATGCCCTTGTGCTTGGGGGCGTCGGGGTCGGTGCGCACGGCCAGCCACACGTAGTCGGCCTGGTGGCCGCCGGTGGTCCACATCTTCTGGCCGTTGACGACGTAGTGGTCGCCGTCGCGCCGGGCGGTGGTGCGCAGCGCGGCCAGGTCGGTGCCGGCGTCGGGCTCGCTGTAGCCGATCGCGAAGTGCACGTCGCCGGCCAGGATGCGACGCAGGAACAGGTCCTTCTGCTTCTGCGTGCCGTGCCGGATCAGCGTCGGCCCGACGGTCTGCAGGGTCACCGCCGGCAGGTGGACGTCGGCGTGCTGGGCCTCGTTGGCGAAGATCGTCTGCTCGATCTCGCCGAGCCCGTGCCCGCCGTACTCCTGCGGCCAGCCCACGCCCATCCAGCCGTCCTCACCCATCTGGCGGATGACGCGCTGGTAGGTCTCGCCGTGGCGGTCCTGGACCATCTCGACGTGCTCGTCGTGCGAGGCGAGACCGTGGAAGTAGCTGCGGATCTCCGCCTTGAGCGCGCGCTGCTCGGGGGTGAGCTCGAGGTTCTTGGCGGTGGGGTCCTCGACCGGTACGTCGCCCGGCAGCGTGCCGAGGGCGTGGGCGATGTCGACCACCCAGGAGTAGTAGTGGTGCAGGGGGTAGGTCGTGTCGACGCCCATGCCGCCGTGCAGGTGGTGACAGGTGCGCAGCGCCTTCGGCGCCTCGGTGCAGACCCAGTAGGCCGCGACGGCCAGGTCGTCGGTGGCGTCGAGCCCGCTGCGCACGCGCCACGCGGCGTTCTCGGCGGCGAGGTCGAGGGTGCGGGAGGCGATGTAGAGGTCGGCGGCCTGCATGGCGACGGCCTGGAACTGCGCCAGGGCGCGGCCGAACTGCTCGCGACCCTTGACGTAGCCGGCGGTCAGGTCGACGGCACCCTGCACGACCCCGGCGGCGAGGAGCGCCAGACCCGCGACCGCGTGCTCGACGAGGACCCGCGCGACGCCGTCGGCCCCCGCCCCGCCCAGCAGCTCGGCGGGCGCGCCGTCGAGGACGACGGTGTGCTGGGTGATCCGCGCCGAGGAGCCCGACTCCACGAGGGTGACCCCCGGACCGGCCGGGTCGACCAGGACGACGACGTCCCGCTCGCCGTCGCGGGCGGTGACCAGCAGCCGGGTGCTGGAGCCGGTCGACGAGGCGGCGTACGAGACACCGATCTTGCGACCCGTCACCGCACCGCCGGCGTACGACGTCTCCGGGCGGTCGGTCAGCCGGCGACCGACCTCGCGCAGGGCGGGCGTCAGCACGACGTCGCCCGCGGCGACGCCCGGCAGCAGCGCCGCCTGCTGGGCGTCGGTGCCGGCGGCCGCGAGGGTCAGGACCCCGCAGCACAGCGTCTCCCAGACCGGGAGGTGGGCCGCCCGGGCGCCGGTCTCGCGCAGCAGGACCCCGACCTCGGCGAGGCCGAGGCCCTCGCCGCCGTGGGCCTCGGGCACCGGCAGCGCCAGCAGGCCGGCGTCGGCCAGGGCCTGCCACGACGGGCCGGTGTCGGGTGCTTTCTCGAGCACCGAGGTGATGACGGACCGGACGGCCTCGACCGACTCCTGGTCCGCGGGTGCATAGCCTTCGACGGAGGTCACGGGCGAAACTGTAACCTGTTCTAGTTCTTGCTGCCACGCCTTCCGCACCACCCCTTGGGAAGCCCGCACCGCCAGGAGACCGCCATGGCCCCACCCTCACCGCTCGGCCTGGTCCGCAACCACTTCTACGTGCCGTGGGTGCCCATCCCCGAGGGCCGCCTGGTCGAGCTGCCCGGCCGCGGGACGACGTACGTCACCGACACCCCCGGTCCCTCCCCCGACTCGCCGACCGTGGTGCTGCTGCACGCGCTCGGGTGCACCGGTCTGCTCACGTGGTTCCCCGCGATCGGGCGGCTGTCGCAGAGGTACCGGGTGGTGACGCTCGACCAGCGCTGGCACGGCCAGGGCATCCGCAGCGACGAGTTCTCGCTCCACGACTGCGCGGACGACGTCGCCGCCCTCGCCGAGGTGCTCGACCTGCGCGAGGTCATCGTGGCCGGCTACTCGATGGGCGGGGTCGTCGCGCAGCGCGTGTGGCGCCAGCACCCGCACCTGGTGCAGGGCCTGGTGCTCTGCTCGACCACCGACCGCTTCCAGCTCAACCCGGCCGAACGCCTGTTCTTCACCGGGATGGGCGCCACGATGCTCGGCCTGCGCGAGGTCTCCCGCTCACGCACCGCGACCCGCGCGGCCCGCGCCGCCGCCGGGGCCGTCCTCGAGCCCAGTGACATCCAGGAGTGGGCGCTGGCCGAGTTCCGCTCGACCAGCCCGTGGGCCGTCGGGCAGGCCCTCGCCGCGCTGGGCCGCCACCACTCCCGCCCCTGGCTGGGTCGCATCGACGTGCCCACCGCCGTGGTCGTCACGACCTCCGACCGGGTCATCCCGGCGGCCCGTCAGGTCGGCCTGGCCCGCGCCATCCGCGGCGCCACCACGCACGAGGTCGACTCGGGTCACGCGGCGTGCGTGCTGGAGTCGGAGAAGTTCGTGCCCGCGTTCCTCGAGGCCGTCGCCACCGTCAACGCGCGCCGTCGCGACTTCACCCGTCGTCCTCCGCCGCCGCAGGCGCAGCCGCCAGCGGCAGACGTCGCGGGCTGACGAACCGTCGTACGCCGCCGTCGACGGGGTCGACGAAGTCCAGCTCGCTGGCCAGCAGCTGCAGCGGTCGGGAGAAGTCGTCGACGTCGACCGCGAGGTCGACCGGGTAGAGCGGGTCGTCGAGGATCGGCGCCCCGAGCCCGAGCAGGTGCAGCCGCAGCTGGTGGGTGCGTCCGGTGGTCGGCGTCAGCCGGTAGACCGCGAGGTCGCCGCGCCGCTCCTCCAGCTCGACGAGCGTCTCGGCGTTGACCGCCGCCCCGGGCACGACCTCGGCGCGACCGGTGCGCGGGATCGGCGCGACGTGGTTGCGCACCGTGGTGGGGGTGGCGAGCGCGGCACGCCACGGCGCGAGCGCGCGGTAGGTCTTGCGCACGGTGCCGTCGGCGAACATCGCCTGGTACGCCGCCCGCCACGGTCGCGCGGTCGCGCAGAGCACCAGGCCGGAGGTGACCCGGTCGAGGCGGTGCATCGGCGTCAGGTCGGGCAGACCGAGCTCGTCACGCAGCCGGACCACGAGGCTCTGGGTCACGTGACGCCCGCGCGGCACCGTCGAGAGGAAGGCGGGCTTGTCGACCACGACGACACGCTCGTCCCGGTGCACCACGACGAGCGCGCCGGGCACGGCGGGCTCCGCACGCAGGTCACGGTGGAACCAGACGAACGTGTGAGGGGCGTAGGCGTCGGCGGCACGGACCGGGGCTCCGTCGCCGTAGACGAACCGGTCGTGCGCCAGCAGCCCGGTGACGTCGACGCGTGCGTCGACGTGGTCGTGCAGCCACTGGCCCATCGTGGTCCACGGCGCGGGCCGCCCGGGGTCGCGGTGGGGGGTCACCACCCAGGCCGCGCTCAGCCCGTGCCGCAGCGGCAGCGGGGAACGAGGGGGCACCGCCGCATCCTACGAACCAGCCCGCGACCGCTCAGAGGGCGAGCGCGACGACGTCGCGCCAGGCCCGGCGGTCGGCCTGGGCCTCCACGAAGGCCGCGACCTCGCTCGGGAGCACCCGCTCGCGACTGACGACCGAGTCGACGTAGGTCTGGTGCGCCGCGGCGAACGCCCCGAGCACGGGGTCGGCGTCGAGCCCGAGGAACGCGCAGACGCCACGCAGCGCGGTGGCGTCGGGGTCCGCGAAGAACGACTGGTGGTGGACGACGCAGGCGTGCTCGGGGCGCTGGCGCACCGCGCGGCGGATCCGGCGCAGCGCGGTGTTGGAGGCCGCCACCGCGGCCTCGGCGCCGAGGTCGCGGCGCCAACCGAGGTCGGCCTCGTTGCGGGCCCGCCTCTCCCACGAGGCGGCGACCTCGGCGACGTCGCGGACGATGAAGACGAAGCGGGCCTCGGGGATGGTCTGCCAGAGCTTCTGGGCGCGCACCGTGGTCATCTTGTCGCCGCGGTGGCGGGCGGTGTCCCACTTGGCGTCGAGCGCAGCGATCTGTCGCGCCGCCCAGCCGAGGTCGGGGGTGATGTTGGTCAGGTCCTCGGACCAGTCGAAGAAGCGGTCGCGGTCGAACGCCCGCTCGTCGATCTCGCCGATGCGGCCGCCCCACAGGCGCTTGTAGCGCTCGATGCCGAGGGCGACGTCGGGGTGGGCGTCGAGGACCCGGTGCAGCGCGGTGGTGCCCGACCTCGCCAGGCCGGCGACGAACAGGACCTGGTGGTCGACGGGGTCGACCGGGTCCACGGGGTCGGCCTGGCTCATCCGAGCGCCGGCCCGGCCAGCTGGGCCAGCCGCTCCAGCCCGGGGCCCGTGCTGGCCCCCAACCGTGCCAGCGCGTCGTCGAGCGCGGCCGAGCCGGGGTGGTCCGGCGGGACCCGCGCCGGGTTGAGCGCGACCCGGCTGCTCCAGTCGGCGATGTCGGGCTCGGCGCCGAAGGACGCCGAGGCGCGCATGCCGAGCACGTTCATCGCCGCCCACTGCGGCAGCGTGTTGCCGAAGGACGACGGCGGGCACAGCGCGTTCTTGGCCGCGTCGTCGTCGCGGGTCGCCTCGACGTAGCCGGTCAGGGCCGCCCCGAAGCACGGGAAGCCGGCGCGGACCGGCTGGACGGTGATGGCGTCGGGCTGCCAGATCGGGACGCGGACGGGGTTCTTGAGGCCGTCGGCGGCGCAGTGGACGACCAGCGCGTCGTCGGCGATCGCGACCGACCCCTCGTCGAGCTCGAGGCGCCCGCGGCTCACCGACCGGATCCGCCCCCGGCGTACGACGTTGCCCACCGAGCGCAGCAGGTCGAGCTCCCACCTGCCCAGCGTGGGCGCCTTGGCCATCGTCGGCGTCACCGAGCGGTCGATGCGCAGCATGATGCCGGCCTCCTCCAGCCGCAGGAAGACGTCGTCGAGCGAGGCGCCCGCGGCAGCGGCAGCCAGCATGTCGGCCACCATGCCGAGGTAGACGGCGGGGTCGGGCTGCACCAGGGCCCGGTTGAGCATCCACGGGTCCCGCGGTCGTACCCAGCAGATGGCGTCGGGGTCGGTGCCGTGGGTGAGGAGCCAGACGATGGCGTCGGTCGCGGTCTTGCCCGACCCGACGACGACGTAGCCCGGCTCGCCGGCGCCGATCGGGACCAGGTCGTTGACCGGGACCACCCGCACGCCGTCACCGACCGCGAAGCGCGGAGGTGTCTCGGCCGGGATCTCGGGAGCGAGGTAGCGCGCGTCGACCACGCGGCAGTGCTCGGGCACCACGTGCTGCTCCCCCGTCTCGAGCGAGGTGAAGGTGCGGTCACCGAGGTAGTCGCAGCCGGCGAACAGCTCGACCCTGCCGGGCCCGACCATGCGCTCGGCCAGCACCTGCTCGTAGTAGGCCATGATCGCCGGCTGGTCGGCGCGCGCGTGCAGGCCGGCCTCGGGCCCGTCGACCTGGACCTCGCCGCCGAGGACCGTCGAGGCGACGCCGTAGAACATCGAGGCCTGGTGCAGCTGCACGAAGGGGTAGGCACCTCGCCAGTGCCCCCCGACCCCGGGACGTCGGTCGACCAGGGCCACACGCACGTCTGCGTGGTCGACGAGCGCGTCGGTGAACGCCATGCCGGCGGCACCGGCGCCGACCACGAGGTAGTCGGCGTCGACCTGTCGCGTCATGGGCGCAACGCTACTTCTCGGCTCACTCGCGGCGTGCGCGTGCCCCGTCGATCGGGGTGGCGGCACCCTGGGCCGCGGCGACGGCCTCGCGCAGGCGGGTGAGCTCGGCCGGGAAGTGCCGGACCAGCGCCTCGGCGTCGGGCATCGACTCGCGGCACGCGATGACGCCCACGTGGACCTGCCCGTTGTTGCTCATCACGGTGATGTTGAGGCCCGCGCCGTGGAAGACCGGACCGAGGGGGTAGAGCCCGACGACCTGACCGCCCAGGAAGTAGATCGGCACCGGCGGCCCCGGCACGTTGGAGATCACCAGGTTGATCGCCGGCGGGTGCTTCTCGGCCAGCCGCAGGCCGGCGTAGGCCCTCACGGCCAGGCCGAAGGTGCGGGGGGCGGCGAACTGGGCCCAGTCCTGCAGCGAGTCGGCACTGATCGCCTGGTGGTGCTCCTTGGCCTGCCGGTTGGACACCGCCATGGCCTCGAGACGCTCGAGCGGGTCCTCGACGTCGGTGCCGAGCCGGGCGAACAGCGACGACACCTTGTTGGCGCCCACCTCGCGTCGCGACTGCTCGCGCACGCTCACCGGGACCGAGGCGAGCAGCGAGGTGTCGGGCAGCTCGCCGCGGTCGTCGAGGTAGGCGCGCAGCGCGCCGCCGGCGGTGGCGAGGACCACGTCGTTGACGGTGGTGCCCGTGGCCGACTTGATCGCGCGGATGTCGGCGAGGTCGAGGTCGGTCAGCGCGATGCTGCGGTGACCGGTGATGGTGCCGTTGAACGACGTGCGCGGCGCGGTGAGGGGGGCGGCCATCGCCGTGCCCGCGCGAGCCCGACCGATCGTGCTGACCACGCCGCTCACCGTGGGGGCGACGATCTTGGCCAGGTGCACCGGCAGGGCGGCGCGACTGACCACGGCCCGACCGAGCAGCTCACGCGAGCTCGCGTCGCGACCGTGCGGGCGGGGCTCGGCGGGCACGAGCGGCGCCGCGTCGGGCTCGAGGGAGCACAGGTGCGAGAGCAGGCTGTTGCCCGAGACGCCGTCGACCGTCGCGTGGTGCATCTTCATGAAGACCACGACCTTGCCGTCGTCGTAGCCCTCGATCACCCACATCTCCCACAGCGGCCGCGACCGGTCGAGCGGGAGCGCGGCGAGGTGGGAGGTCAACGACATCAGCTCGGCGTAGCCGCCGGGACTGGGCAGCGCGAGCCGGTGGACGTGCCGTTCGATGTCGAACTGGCGGTCGCGCACCCAGATCGGGTGGTCGAGCCCCAGCGGCACCCGACGCAGCTTGCGGGTGAACTCGGGGACGTCGTGCACGTGGGACTCGATGCCCGCCTGCAGGTCGGCGAAGGAGTAGGGCGTCGGCATCGTGCTGGGGTCGATGACGATCACGCCGCACACGTGCATGAGCTGGGCGGGCGTCTCGAGGTAGAGGAAGCTCGCGTCGAGGCCGGACATGCGGTCCATGCAGGATCCTTCGTCGTAGAACGTGTTCTCGTCGTCAACGTCTCACACGTGGCGAGGTCACGGCAGTCCCGTTCCGTCGTACGTCGTAAGACAGCCGCTTAGAGCGGGCTAGTCTCGGGACATGGGGTTCCTCCGTCGTCAGGTCGTCACCGCTGCTCTCACCGCCAACGCGCTGCGGCCGTTGCCGGGCTACCGCACGGCGATCCCGTCGTTCTTCGCCGGCTGGCTGACCACCGAGCTGGCGCCCCACCTGCTGGCCCTGACCGCCGCCGACGCGGTGACGCACGCCCGGGGCCCCCGCCGTGACTGGCGGGCGCTCGCCCTGGCCGGCCTCAGCACGGCGGGCCTGGCCTACGTCGTGCGGCAGAGCAACCAGGTGGCCACCGTGGCCGAGGACGCCCTGACCGAGGCGCTCGGTCTCGACTACCGCGACCAGCTCGACGCCCTGCCCACCCCGGCCGACGACGCGGTCCCGTGGCGCCGCCTGGTCTACCCGTTCCGGGTCAAGGACAAGGGCGTCCACGTCGAGCGTGACATCGCCTACAACGACCACGGCAGGCGTGGTCGCCTCGACGTCTACACACCCGCCGGCGGCGTGCCCGAGGGTGGGGCGCC
>CALRVO020000032.1:0-14595 GCA_943371595.1 Sphingomonas paucimobilis | reverse complement strand
GCCGTCGTCGCGGTGGGTCGCACGATGCGTCCCTCGATGATGGAGCTGATGGACCAGACCTCGATCAACGCCGTCGAGGACTACAAGCCGATGGGCCTCGACCGCGCGACCGCCGCGCTGCTCGTCGCCCAGTCCGACGCCCCCGGCGCCGCCCGCGCCGAGGAGGTCGCCGTCATGCAGGCCGCCTGCGAGGCCGCCGGGGCCGAGGTCTTCGTGACCGACGACCCGGACGAGGGCGAGATGTTCGTGGCCGCCCGCCGGATGGCCTTCCCCGCCATCGAGGCCCGCGGCTCGCTGCTCCTCGAGGACGTCGGTGTCCCCATTCCGCTGCTGCCCGACCTGCTCGCCCGGATCGCCGCGATCGCCACCGAGCACGACGTCGAGATCCCCGTCGTCGCCCACGCCGGCGACGGCAACACCCACCCGATCATCGTCTACACGCCCGAGTCCGAGGACCGCGCGCGGGCCGCGTTCCACGCGGTGATGGCCGCAGCCATCGAGCTGGGCGGCACCATCACCGGCGAGCACGGCGTCGGCCGCGCCAAGGCCGCCGCGCTGCCCGACCAGCTCGGCCCCGACGTCATGGAGCTCAACCGCCGCGTCAAGCGCGCCCTGGACCCCGACGGCATCCTCAACCCGGGCGCGCTCGGGCTCTGAGCGCTGCGTCGCTCTACTCCGAGAAGGACCCGGTCGCCACGAGACGGTCCCAGATCTCCTCCGAGTGGGCCTCGATGGCGGCCGGTGTGAAGTGGTGCCGGTCGAGCCAGACGGGAACCCGCCCCACGAGCGGGTCGCACAGGGGTGCAGCGGGGCACATGAGGTCGTTGATCGTGATCGAGTCCGCGTCGTCGTCCAGGAGTCCCAGCGAGGTGATCCAGCTGGCCGACGGGGCCGGCTCGAGCGGCGTCGGCACGACGCACTCGTCCGTGCGATCGGCGTCGGAGAGGCACTCGAGCGGGTTGCGTCGATCCTCCGGGATCATGAGCATCGGCTCGACCATGACGGCGCGGGCGCCCTGCGCCTCGATGTCGGTCAGCGTGCGCTCGACGGAGGCGTAGTTGAACTGGTCGAACTCGGCCTCGGTCAGGCCGCGTTCGGCGGCACCCGCGTAGTACTTGCCCCGGTCGCGCGGTTGCTGAGCGAGGATCACGACGTCCACGTCCAGGGCCGCCAGCAGGGTGTCGTAGACGTCCTCGCGGTTGCGTCCGCACTCCGACCCGGCGCCGTCCACGTCCTTGAGCACCTCGCGCTGCCACGGGCAGCCGACGAGCACGTTGAGCGACAACGTGAAGTCGTGCTCGTCGGCGAGGGACTCGATCGTGGGAGCCAGCATCCGGGCGTGGCTGTCACCGACCAACATGACGTCGAGGCCGCTGTCACCGCGTCGTACGACGCAGCTGTCGAGGTCCGTGGGCGTGCACGCCGTGTCCTCGGGGCCGGTGTCGTCGTTGAACGTCCACCAGCTGACCCCCTGGGGGACGGGGCGACCGCCACCGGCGGCGAGGTCGCGCGCCGGCTTCGCCAGCACCGGGCGACGCTCCGACCCGAGAACGGGAGGGGCGACGACGAGCGCCACGACCAGCGAGGCCGCGATGCCGCCGGCCACCGACACGACGGGGCGTCGCCGCAGGACACGGCCGGTCCGGATCGGCTGCTCCAGCAGCTCGTAGGACAGGGCGGCAAGAGCCGTCGCCAGCACGGCGGCGAGCGCGGCCACCGTCCACGGGTTGGCGTCCAGCACCTCGCGCAGCACCAGGATGACGGGCCAGTGCCACAGGTAGGTCCCGTACGAGATCCGCCCCAGGTAGGCCGGCGCCCCCGCGCCCAGGAGACGGGCGAGCCCGGAGTCCCCCAAGCGCATCACCGACAGGATCAGGAGGAGTGCTGCGACGGTCGCGGCAAGACCCCGGGTGCTGGCGCTGGTGTCGACGGCTGCCGAGCCGATGAGGAGCAGCATCGCCAGAGCTGCGGAACCGGTGAGTGAGAACGCCCCGACCGTCCGTCGACTCGTCGAGCTCGCCGCGTCGCCCCGTCGGGCACGCCGCAGGAGGTAGAGGGCGAGGACCGCACCGGCCAGGAGCTGGTAGGCGCGTGCGTCGGTGCCGTAGTAGGCGTGGTTCTCGTCCGACCGCGCCCACCACAGCTGCGATGCGAGCGAGCACGCGAACAGCGCGGCGAGGCCGACCACCAGCGCTGGCTGCCAGACCTTCGCCCACCGCCACAGCAGCAGGAGCAGCAGCGGGAACCCGATGTAGAACTGCTCCTCGATCGACAGGGACCAGAAGTGCAGGAACGGCGAGGGCGCGGAGTCCGCCGCGAAGTAGTCACTCTGCTCCCTCAGGAACCGCCAGTTCGCGACGTACAACGTGGAGGCCTGCGCATCGCCGATCAGCGGAACGCGGCGGGCACTCGACGCGATCAGGACGAACGTGACGGATGTGGCGGTGATCGCCAGCAGAGCGGCCGGGAGGAGCCGACGGACGCGACGTCCGTAGAACGCCCACAGCCGGACCCCGTCCTCGGACTCCAGCTCCCGCAGCAGGATGGTCGCCACCAGGAACCCCGACAGGACGAAGAAGAGGTCGACCCCGACGAACCCGCCCCGCAACACCCCGATCCCGGCGTGGAAACCCAGGACGAGGTAGACCGCCACCGCACGCAACCCGTCCAGCCCGGGTCGGTAGGTCCATGCCGTCACCGCCGAACGATAAGTGGTGGCGCGTCAAGAACTGGCATCCCACGACGTGGCGCGGCGCGTGATCCTGCCGGGCTGGGCACGCTGTCTGGAGACCGCCTTCCCACGGCCTAGGGGCTGCAGGCCTCCACCGTCGCTGTTGCGAACGCCCCGAAGCCCACCGGTCGGACGATCAGACGACCAACCTGCCTATCGCCCTGCATCACGACGTAGACGACCTTCCCGCCCGAGGCTTCCTGCTCCACCAACACTCCACGCCCGAGAGCGCCTTCGAAGCCTGCCGCCGTCTGCGTGTCGTGGGCCGCCTCGTACGGGCTCCGCGCCCACGTCGCTGCTTCGGCCCGAGTGCTCGGCGGGATGTAGTCGATCGTGCCGCCGGAGCTCTGGCGAGACGGGCAACCGGCTGTCACGAGTCCGAGTGCCTCGGGCACGTGAGGCGTCTTGTGGGGTGCGACCGACGCGGCTCGCGGTGTGGGTTCGCTGTCTGGAGTCGCCGTCTGCTGTCCGCACCCAGACAGCACGAGACCGACAAGTGCGTGGGCCACGGCTCGGAAGGTCGTCACGGGTGGACGACGCGGTGTGGCCGCCTTCGGTTCCACGACCGCAGTCCAGCGATCGGCCCGCCCGAAACTGTCGGTGGTCGCGTCTAGGTTCAGTTCATGGCCACCCCCACCGCGACCCGCAGCAGCGACCCGCTGCTCGAGTCGGTGCGCGTGCGTCGCGAGACCGAGGCCCGTGACCAGGTCGCGACGCTGACCGCGGTCCTCGACTGGGCGACCGCCCACGTCGCCGGCGCCGACGAGGCCGAGCTGCTGCTCGACCCGGCCGACCCCTGCTCCGAGCGGTCGCTGCACCTGGCCGGTCCGGGGGCGCCGGTGGTCGCCGAGGACGCCGCACTCGACCTCGCGCTGTCGCTGGGTGGCTCGACCGACTCCGGGCTGGCCTACCTCGGCAAGGCCCTCGAGCTGCGCCACCGACTGCCTCGACTCTTCGCCCGGGTCGTAGCCCTCCAGGTGCCGGTCTGGAAGGCGTTCCGCGTCGCCGAGCAGACCCTCGACCTCTCGCCCGCCGGGGCGGGCTGGGTCGACCGGGCCGTCGCCCCTCACCTGCACTCGTGCTCCTGGGCCCAGGTCACCCGGTCGGTCGACCACGCCCGCGCGACCTACGACCCCGCCGAGGCCGAGCGCCGCCAGCGGGAGGCCGCCGAACGTCGTCATGCCGACGTGCACCTCGACGACGCCACCACCGACGGCACCGTCGAGATGACCGCGACCCTCGACCTGGCCGACGCTCTCGACCTCGAGGCCGCGCTCAGGGACGGTGCCCAGGCGCTGGCCGACCTCGGCTCGACCGAGACCCTCGACGTACGCCGCTCGCAGGCGCTGGCCGAGATGGGCCGCCGCCAGCTCGCCCTCGACCTCGACCTGACCGGCGACGGCGGGTCGGGCCGGGGGGTGACGCTCTACGTCCACCTCGACCCCCACGACCCCGACGTGCCGGGCTACCTCGACAACACCCTGACCCCGGTGGTCGTCGAGCAGGTCCGCCGCTGGTGCGAGACCGCAGGCGCCAAGGTCACGGTCAAGCCGGTCGTCGACCTCGCCGCCGACCCGGTCACCGACGCCTACCGGCCCACCGAAGCGATCCACGAGCAGGTCGTCCTGCGCGACCGCACCTGCGTGTTCCCCGACTGCCACCGACGCCGCGTCGACCTCGACCACGTCGTCCCCTTCGCCGCCGGCGGACCGACGTCGGCCCACAACCTGGCGATGCTCTGCCGGCGCCACCACCGTGCCAAGACCCGCGGCCGTTGGCGCTACCGCGTGCTCGGGCCCGGGCTCTACGAGTGGACCAGCCCCAGCGGCCTGGTCCGCCTCGTCGACCGCCGCCGACGACCCTGACCGCCCCACACCCCGCCACCCCGTGAGGGAGGCGGGGGCGTCGGCATGCCCGGCCCCGGTTGCCCGCGCTCCGTACCGTGATCGGCAGAGTCCCTCGGAGGTCACCCATGCGCCATCGCCCCGTCCCCGCCGCCGCCGTCGCGCTCGTCGCGACGGTCCTCGCGCTGACCGGGTGCTCCGGCAGCACCGACGACGCCAGCGCCCCGGCGCCGGGGCCGAGCAGCCCGACGTCGCAGGCCACCACGTCCGCGCCGACGCAGCCGGCGACGGAGGCCCCCACCACCGACCCCGCGCCCGAGCCGGAGCCGGAGCCGGAGCCGGAGCCGGAGCCCGACCGCGCCCCCGCCGTGTCCGTGCTCGGCCTGGCCGAGCAGCGGCACCAGGGCGACCGTCTCCGCCTGGGCGCGGTGCGGGAGGAGACGGCGACCTACACGTCCTACGACGTGACCTACCGCAGCCGGAGCACGACCCGCCGCGGGGTGGAGTCCTACACGATCTCGGGGGTGCTCAACGTGCCGAAGGGGCGCGGGCCGTTCCCGGCGGTGGTGCTGGCCCACGGCTACATCGACCCCGACGTCTACGTACGCGGTCAGGGCATGACCCGCGAGCGCGGCTACCTCGCCGACCGCGGCTACGTCGCGCTGCACGTCGACTACCGCAACCACGCCGAGTCGACCGACGACCCCGACTACCAGCTGCGGATGCGGCTGGGCTACAGCGCCGACGTGATCAACGCGGTCAAGGCGCTGCGCGCCTCGCGCGACGTGCCGGTGGCCGACGACCGGGTCGCGCTGTTCGGGCGCTCGATGGGCGGTGGGGTCGTGCTCAAGACCCTCGTCGCCGCTCCGGGGCTCGTGCAGGCCGCGGCGCCGTGGGCGTCGGTCTCGTCGCTGGAGGCGCAGAACTTCGACCAGTTCCAGCGCGACGACCCGGCCGACGACAGCGACACCGCCGAGCTGCGACGGGTCCGCGGGCTGCCCGAGGACAACCCGGAGTTCTGGCGGCTCAACTCCTCGCGCCCCTACTTCGACCGGATCACCGAGCCGGTGCTGCTGGTGCACGGCCGCTTCGACGACACCTGCCCGCCGGCCTGGGCCGACGCGACGCAGCGCGCGCTGACGCGGGCCGGGGTCGACTCGCGGCTGGCGACGTACGACGACGGGCACGCGTTCGGTCCGGCGTTCTTCGCCGCGATGGACCGCACGATCGCGTTCTTCCGGGCGCAGGGTGTGTGAGCAGCCGGGTCAGTAGGTTGGGGGGCATGACGATCCTCGAGCGCAAGCTGTTCGGACCCGGCCCGTCCAACCCCTACCCCGAGGCCACCTCGGCGCTGGGGCTGCCGTTGCTCGGCCACCTCGACCCGGCGTTCGTGACGCTGATGGACGAGACCTGCGACATGCTGCGCCAGGTCTGGGGCACCGACAACGCCCGCACCCTGCCGATCTCGGCGACCGGCTCGGCCGGCATGGAGGCGGCCTTCGTCAACACCGTCTCCGAGGGCGACGTCGTGGTCGTCGCGGTCAACGGGCTCTTCGGCCAGCGGATGGCCGAGGTCGCCTCGCGCTGCGGCGCCGAGGTCGTCACCGTCGAGCACGAGTGGGGCACGCCCGTCGACGTCGAGCGCGTCGTGGCCGCCCACCCCAGCCCCAAGATCATCGCTGCCGTGCACGCCGAGACCTCGACCGGCGTCCGCTCCGACATCGCCGCGCTCGGCGCGGCCAAGGGCGACGCCCTGCTGCTGGTCGACGCGGTCACCAGCATCGCCGGCATCGAGCTGCGCGCCGACGACTGGGGCGTCGACCTGGGCTACGCCGGCACCCAGAAGTGCCTCGGCGTGGCGCCCGGCCTCGCACCGTTCACGATCAACGAGCGCGCCTGGGAGCGCCGGGTCGAGAAGCCGCGTTCGTGGTACCTCGACCTCGGTCTGCTCGGCGGCTACGTCGGCGAGGCCTCGAGCAAGGGGGCCACGCGCACCTACCACCACACCGCGCCCGTCGCGATGGTCGCGAGCCTGCACGCCGGGCTGACCCGCATCCTCGAGGAGGGCCTGCCCGCCGTGTGGGCACGCCACGAGGCTGCGGGCGCCCAGCTGCAGGACGGTCTCGAGGACATGGGCCTCGAGCTCTTCGCCGAGAAGGGCTCAAGGCTGCCCGAGCTGACGACCGTCAAGGTCCCTGAGGGCGTCGACTCCGCCGGCGTACGCCGTGAGCTGCTGGAGCGCTTCGACCTCGAGATCGGCGCCGGCGCGGGCCCCTACGCCGCCAGCGTGTGGCGCATCGGCCTGATGGGCCACAACGCCCGCCCCGACGCCGCCCTGCTCGTGCTGGCCGCGCTGCGCGAGGTGCTCGGCCGCTGATCGGTCAGGACGTCAGCGGCACCGCCCGACGCCGGCGCAGCCGTCGTACGAGCGCGAGCATCACGAGGCCCAGCGCGACCTCGGCTCCGAGCGCGGCCCCCGACCGGGCCAGGAACCGGCTGACGTCGAGGCCCCGCGTCGCGGGCGGGTCCGTCGCGACCGCCGGTTGACCCATCATCCCCATCGGCGCCGAGTGCCCCGAGTGGGCTGAGTGCCCCGAGTGGGCCGAGGGCCCCGGCATCGCGGTCCCGCCCGCCGCTGGCGGTGCCGGGCGGGCCGCGGGTCGGGCGCGGTGGGGCTTGACGACCACGAAGCGGGCCATCATGCCGTGGTCCTCGTGGTCGAGCATGTGGCAGTGGATCATGAAGGCGCCGGTGTAGTCGGTGAACCGGGCGGCCACCGTCACCGACTCGCCCGGGTCGACCCGCCAGGTGTCCTCGAGCCCGCGCTCCCACGGCGGTGGGGGCCGGCCGTCGCGGGTGACGGTGGTCCACTGCTCGGCGTGGATGTGCACGTAGTGGGTCACCGGGCTGACGTTCTGGATCCGCCACCGCTGGGTGGCGCCGAGCGGGACCCGGTAGTCGACGCGTCCGGGGTCGAAGGGCTTGCCGTTGATCGACCAGTAGGTCCCCGACCGTGCGTCGCCCTTCAACCCGAACCGCCAGGTCTTGGCCACCCGGGCCGGCGGCTTGACCGGCCTGGGCGCCGGCAGCCTGGCGGGCACGCGCGACGGGTCGGGGGCCGCGCGGCCTACCCGGAACTGCAGGAGCGCCGCCGTCCGCGACCCGGTGCCGGTCGGGGACCCGTCGGTGCGGGGCACCGACCACAGCACGACGCGCTGCCCGCTCTCGCGGTGGAAGTCGACGACGACGTCGGCCCGCTGGGCCGGTCCGAGCAGCACGTGCTGGCGCACGACGGGGCGTGACAGCAGGCCGTTGCCCGTCCCGACCTGGACGAAGGGCCGTCCGTCGGACAGGGAGAAGTTGTAGGCGGAGAAGCTCGACGCGTTGAGCAGGCGCAGCCGGTAGCGCGTGGCGGTGACCCGCACGTAGGGGTTGACGCGACCGTTGACCAGCACCCGGGACCCGACGGTCGGGTCGTTGGGGGGCGCCTTGGGCCCCGTGAACGCCATCCCCCCGTGCGGTGACATCACCATGCGAGGGCCGTGGCGGAACGGGTCGGTCAGCCGGTTGCCGGCGGTGAAGCTGCGGTCCGCGACCAGCAGGGGGAGGTCGTGCCGGCCCCGCGGCAACCGGAGGTCGCGGCCGCGGGCGTCGTCGACGACGAACATGCCCTGCAGGCCCCGCCAGTTGTTGCGGGAGGTCTTGTCCATCCGGTGGTCGTGGTAGAAGAAGAACGAGCTCGGCTCGGGTCTGCCCGCCCGGGTCAGGGGGAAGTCGTAGGTCCTCTCCTGGCCCCGGCGGATGAGGAAGCGGTCGGGCTGCCCGTCGTCGCGCGACCGGTGGTGGTCGCCGTGCAGGTGCACGGTGGTCGACCCGGCACGGCGGGGGAGCCGGTTGACGAACGTCACCCGGGTGTCCTGCCCCGCCGGCCTGCGGATCGTGGGGCCCGGCCAGCTGCCGCCGTAGGTCCACAGCGGGGTCCGCCGGCCGTGCGGCAGGACCCGCTCGTCGGTACGCCGCATCGCCAGTCGGACGTGCGCCGAGCGGACCACCCGGGGCACGACGAGGGGCTGTTCGAACCTCGGGGGCGTCGGCTCGACCCCTCCCGAGGAACCCTGCACGACCAGCGTGCCCCTCATGTTGGGGTGGAAGCGGCAGAAGAACGCGTAGGTCCCGGCGGCCAGCGCGCTCGCCGCCGGCACCGACACGGTCGTCCCGGGCGGGACCACGACGTCGACGAGCGGGTCGCCGTCGGTGCCGACGGCGACGGTGGTCACCGTGTGGTCGATGGTGTCGAGGTTGACGACGCTGAGCCGGCCGTCCTGCGAGATCGTCACCCTCCGGGTCGAGTAGCCCCGGGTGGCGGCACCCGGCCCGATCACGATCGACGCCGAGACCGGCACCTCGGCCCGGGGTACCTCGCCCAGGACCACCCCGTCGGGGGCCGTGGCCGCCACCGGGTCCTCGGGCAGGCTGCCGAAACCGAGCGCGACCAGGACCGCGACGAGGAGCGTGGCCGAGCGGACGCCGAGAGATCTGCGCATACCACAGGTTAGGGCTGATCCGCCGCAGAATCGCTCAGAAAGTCGGGTACAAAGTCCCGAAAATCTTGCCAGGCCCCGAGGTCGGGACGATATTGAGGCGGTCCAGCCAATTCCTAGGAAGGTTCACGCACATGCTCGTGTCACTCAGAACCAGATCCGGGATGGCGGCGCTCCTCGCTGCCACTCTGACCCTCGTCGTCGGTGGGTCGAGCGCGGTGACTCCCAGCTCTGCGACCGTGGGTGCCCCCACGGTCCGACGCGCACCCACTCCCACGCTCGACCTCACCATCACCAAGTCCGACGCCACCGTGCGGGGTCCACGTACGTTCAAGGCAGGTCGGGTCGCGGTCGAGCTGACCGCCAAGGGCGGCCGCCGGACCGCCGGCCTGGTCAGGTTCAAGCAGGGCTACGACTTCGCGAAGTTCAAGGCCGACATCCTGGAGTCGTTCAGCCCGTCGCCCGACGCCCTGCAGGCCCTCAACCGTGCGATCCGGCGCTCGACGTTCTACGGCGGCGTGGCGGCCGAGCGTGGCCGCACCGCGCGCGGCACCGTCGTCCTGCCCAAGGCCGGGCGCTACGTCGTCTACGAGTTCGGCGGCAACGTGCCCCGCAAGATCACCACCCTGCGCGTCACCGGGCCGCGGGTGCCGCGGGCCACCCCCGCCTCCGACGGCACGCTGCGGGCCCGGACCGGCGCCCGCTGGGCCGGCGCCTCCTCCCTGCCGCACCGAGGCACGCTGACGTTCGCCAACGCCGCCACGGACTCGCCGCACTTCCTCCAGCTGCAGCACGTGGCGAGGGGCACCACGCGCGGTGAGGTCGTCGACTGCGTCAGCGACCCGACCTGCACGTTCGACTTCGCGCGTGAGGGCACGGCCGAGACCGAGGTGCTGAGCCCGGGACGCCGCATGACGCTGTCCTACCGGCTGCCGCGAGGCACCTACGCCGTCATGTGCTTCTTCCCCGACCCGGCCACCGGGATGCCGCACGCCCTCATGGGCATGGTCCGCATCATCACGCTGCGCTAGCCCGCGCACCGACGGCCACCGCTCGGCCCACCGACAGCCACCGCCCGGGCCCGCCCGTGCGGTGGCTGTCGCACGTCCGAGCCGCGTCCGAGCCGCGTCCGTGTCGCGCCGTGGGACGAGTGGGGCCGCAGGTGGCGCGTCAGCGGGTGCTGGCCTGAGCCGACTCCGCGCCCAGCACGGAGTCGAGCAGTCCCGGGAACGCCGCGTCGAGCTCGTCGCGGCGCAGTCTGAGCAGGCGACCGCGTCCCTTCGGCACGTTGCGGACCACGCCCGCCTCGCGCAGCACCTTGAGCCGGCGGGCCAGGGCGAGACGAGCCGGGGCGCTCAGGGCGAATAAACGTACGGTCACCATGGTTCGGACTTCGTCCCACCACCACCGATCTCCGTCAGGACCCGCCATGGCCACCACCGTCGACGCCCCGGCCGCCACCCGTCGTGGCCACCCGGTCGGCTTCGCCCTCGCCCTCGGCGCGATCCTGGTGATGATGGCCGGGGCCAGTGCGCCGTCGCCGTTCTACCCGGTGCTGCAGCGCGACATCGGGTTCTCCTCGGCGACCCTGACCGGCATCTTCGCGGTCTACGCCGTCGCGCTGCTCCTCACGCTGCTGGTGACCGGGTCGCTCTCCGACCACCTGGGCCGCCGGCCGGTCCTCTCGGGTGCGTTGGCCCTGCTGGCCGTGAGCATGCTGGTGTTCTGGCACGCCGACTCCGTCACGCTCCTGGTCACCGGCCGGGTCGTCCAGGGCGTCGCCAGCGGTCTCCTCCTGTCCTCGCTCACCGCCACCGTGGTCGACCTCGAGCCCCCCAGCCGTCCCGGGCTCGCCCCCACCGCCAACAGCGTCGTGCCCATGGCCGGCCTCGCGCTCGGCGCGCTGGTCGGCGGGGCCGTCATCGACCTGAGCGGCTCGCCGCTGGCCGTGGTCTTCGGTGTCCTCGCCGGCGTCTACGCCGTCCTGGCGCTGGCCGTGTGGCTGCTGCCCGAGACCTCCCCCCGCCACGACGGCGTCCTGCGGTCCTTCCGCCCGACCGTCGGCGTACCGGTCGGCGCCCGCCCTGCCTTCGCGCGCAGCGCCCCGGCCCTGTTCGCCGGCTGGGCCACCGGTGGGCTCTACCTCTCGCTCGGCGCGCCGATCGTGGCGCAGGAGCTCGGCGGCGCCAACCACGTCGAGCAGGGACTCGTGGTCACCACGCTGACCGGCGTCGGTGCCCTGTCCAGCTACGTGGCCCGCAACCGGACCTCGCGCCAGATCACGCTCTACGGCACGACCGCGCTCGCCCTCGGCACCGCGCTCACGCTGCTCGCGCTGGCGCTCGGCTCCTTCTGGGGCTTCATCGCCGCCGCCGTGGTCGCCGGCTCCGGCTTCGGCACCTCGTTCCTCGGCATCATGCGCTCCATCACGCCGACCGTCGGCCCCGACGAGCGCGGCGAGCTCTTCGCCTCGGTCTTCGTGGTCAGCTACCTCGCCTTCGGCATCCCCGCCGTCGTCGCGGGCATCGCCGCACCCCACGTGGGCCTGGCCACCACGACGTACGGCTACGGCGGCCTGGTCATCGTCCTGTCCGCGACGGCCGCGCTCCTGCGCAAGTACCGCTCGACCGACTGACGAAGGGGCGCGGCTGGCGGGAGCGATCCGCCGCGGGCGGTGGCACCATCGGCGGATGGACCTGTCGCCCTTCGGAGTGCGCGCCACCGCCGGGACTCTTCGTGGGGCCGAGGGGATCGTGCTCCCGCACGCCTGGACCGCGGAGGGCGTCGTCGCTGGTCCCGCGAGCACCGGCGCCCACCTGCTGCACCTGTCGGTCGCCCTCTGCGTCCTCAACGACACCTACCGCGAGGCCGAGCGCCTCGGCATCACGGTGGACGGCATCGCGGTCGAGGCGGACGGCGGCTTCGACCCGGCCTGGTGCTCGACCGGCATCACCTACGCGGTGACCCTCGACTCCCCGGCGGCGGCTGAGGAGCTGGCTCGCCTCGCTGTTGTGGTGGACGACGTGGCTGAGATCCCGCGGGCTGTTCGAGCGGGCGCTGGGGTGGAGCGGGGTGTGTGACGTCGCTGCTGTCGGCGGGCCCTGGCTGACGACGTTGGACGGGGTCGTGGCCTGCAGCCGGGTCTCAGGGAGGAGGAGTGGCAAAGGCGGTGCATTGACGCCGCGTTGGAAGTCGCGCATCAGGATCGGCAGCGGGACGTCGCTCCCGCTAGCTGATCGGGTGGTCGTGCACCGCCGATGAGAGGTGAACGCCGTTCAGCTCCAGGTAGAGCTGCCGCTCCGTCACTGTGAGCGTGACCGTGTTGCGGCGCTCCATCGTGTCCACCGCTGAGTCGATGAACCCGGGATCGAAGCTGTGCATCACGATCTCGGCGGCGCGGTGGATCTTCGCCCCTGCCCACTGCGCGAGCACCTTGGCCGGGTCGCGGTGCGTGTAGATCGTCGTGCGCTCTGCAGCCTTGCTGCCCGTGTGAAGCCGCGCGGCATCCGGTGCGCCGACCTCGATCCAGGCGAGCAGCTTCCCGCTCAGGTCACGCACCAGCACCGCAGGGTCGTCGGTCGCCGAGATGCCCTCGCTGAATGCGATGCCCTCTTCGTGCTCGAGACAGTAGGCCAGCACGCGCGTCACGAGGTACGCCTCGGTCTCTGACGGATGCCGCGCCGCACGCAGCGTGAACTCCTCGTAGACGCCGCGATCGGTGTCGGCCAACTCGACTGCAAACGAGTGCATCGTCGCGCCGGCCGCCATGGGGCTCAGCCTAGTCCGGGAACGGGTACCTCTCGCGTCGTCGGGGAGCCGGGTGGGGTCGTAGCCGCCGATCCACTCGACGAACGCGTGGCCCATCCGCTCGGCCGAGGGTGTCTTCCACTCATATGCCCCCGCGCCTTCCTTGGCGCGTACGTGCTTCGGTGCGGCGAAGGCGTGGAGCTGCTTGCGGAACGCGTCGGCTGCGGCGGTGGGGATCGAGAACCGGCCGTGGGTCAGGCCGTCACCACCGTCGGCCATCGAGAGTCGGGCTTCTTGCGTGCCCTGGCTTCCTGGGCCTCCAGGGCCTTGGCCTCACGGGCTTCCCAGCCCTCGGGGTCCAGGCGTTCCCAGATCGCCTGGCCCAGGCCGGCGAGGTCGTCAGCATCGACACCGTGGGTGGCTTCGTCGAGCAGGAACGCCTCGGCTCGGGCCTGGTCCTGCGCGCTGACGCGTTCGGTCTCGAGCAGCGCGACCGACTTTCCCGCTCAACCACTGGGTTGTGGACAACCCCGGCCGTCGTCGGGCTCAGCTCGCCCCGGCCGGCAGCGGGAGGTCGGTCCCGGCCACCTGGACCTGGGTCCCCACGGGCGTCGTCCGCTCGCAGGTGCCGGCGGCCGTGCACCGCACGACGACCTGGTCGAAGCCCTCGGCGTCCTGGCCGGTGACCGTGACCACGAGGAACGAGTCGTCGCTCTCGAGGACCACCTGGTCGGTCAGCACGACGTCGTACAGGACGGCGTCGGGATCGGGGAACGGGAAGGCGAACGCGGTGGCGCCGTCGCCGTCGAGGGCGCTCTGCAGGGTCAGCACCACCGGTGGGCCCGCTTCGTCGGGGACCGAGGTCACGACCTCCAGGGTGCCGTCGGCCGAGCGCGCGGCGACGTCGACGTCGTCCATCCCGCCGCCGCCGTCCCACGCCTCGGCCAGCGTGCGGTCGGCCGGCTCGAGGGCGTCGTAGCCGGAGGCGCGGCGGCCGTGGGCCCCTCGGGCGACCGCGAGCACCTCGCCGGTGACGGAGTCCATCACGGTGACGACCGACGGGCCGCTGCGGTCCTGCACGATGAACAGCACGTGGCCCGTCTCTGGCACGAGTGCCGGGCGGTGGTTGTAGGTGTCGTGGGGTTCGCCGACGTCGGTGACCGACCCGTCGCCGGCGACCGTCACGACCCGGCCCCCTGCCGCCAGGTAGGTGCGGCCCTCGTAGCTGCCGAGGGGGTAGGCGCTCGCGAGGTCGTCCGGCAGGGCGATCTCCTCGCCGTCGTGGAACAGCCGTGCGTCGACCCCCGTGCCGACCACCGTGTCGACCTGCGGGGGCGGCCCGGTCGGCAGTTCGGGGACGACGACCCGAACGGCGTCGACCGCCGGGCTCGGCGGCGTGGTCGAGGGCGCCGGCGACGGCGACGGCGACGGCGAGGACGCGCGGGTGGTCTCGGTGGCCGTGGTGTCGGTGGACGCCACCGGGCCGCCGTCGTCCTCGGCGGCGCAGCCGGCGAGAGCGAGCGTCAGCACGACGGCGGTGAGCACGAGGGAGCGAGTCGGCACGGCGGACCTCCAGAGTGGACGGGGATCGTGGGACGCAGCGACCGGCGAGGAAGTTGTCGGTCCTCCCACCCACGCGATCGGGTGAATACCCCAGCGCGTCTGCTCGGCAGTGTGGAGGGCACCACGACGAGGGAGTCACATGACTGCGCACGGACCGACGACCGGCTCG